>NZ_JBIWMX010000017.1:0-189023 GCF_044766925.1 Nocardia sp. NPDC101769
ACAACGGCTCCGTCCAGCGCTGGTGTCGCGTGCGGTAATTCGATGTCGGATGATCTGCATCCGCGGGCTACCGGGCCGACGCGCTGTAATGCCGCATGGCGCGCTGACCGAACCGGCCAGCGCGGAGCAACCGAAGATCAACGGGCAGAGTGCCGTACGGCCGCCGGCTGTGCCCGCTCATGCCGAATATCGCGCGTCTCGGGACGCAGAAGCAGGCGTGCCTGCACGGAGTAGCGGATCTTGCTCGCTGGCCATAAGTACATACCGCGGGCGGAAACCTAGTTGCGTCGCGTACCTCGACCGGTCAGCATTCCCCACGCCTCTGCCCCCGTGGCGGGATCGTCCGCGGAAGCTACCATTTCGACGTACAGCGGTGTCGCTGCCACTCGAAGCCTCCCAGCGCTCGTATAGCCCAGAACCACGCACCACAACCAGCGACCCACCGCAGGCCACGGTTCGCGCGGCTGGTCGGTGATGTACCTGCTGTCCACGAATCCGACCTCGCCGTCCTCGGATTCAACCAATAGCCCGTAGTGAATATGGCCCGTAACCACACAGCGAACAACGTCATACCTGCATCGCGCCTGTGACTCCATCACTACCTCCACCAACGTGCTCACATGCCTGCATGCGGGGCTGTTCGGGCCGACCAGCGGTGGTTCCGAAGATCAACTGGCCGTACTGGTCCCAGGCCGACTGAACGCACCATCATGCCGATGAGCGGAAGTCACTGCCGTGCCCGGATGGGTTACCGACACCAAACGGGCCGAGTTGCCTTGTCGGCCGGTCGTTTTAGGATGCCGCCATGAGTTCCATCATGACCGTGTACTTGGTCGACCGCGCTACCGTCGAGGCCGCCATCGGTTCGAAGGACGAGTCGCTGTTCGAGGCGATCACAGAACACTGGAATGATTCCGAGGAGGACGGCGAGCGCATGTGTGGGTGCGGAGACGTGGCGCTCGATGCCAAGAGCGCGTTACGTGCTGTCATCAACGGCGGGCCCTACACCGAGGACTGCGGATACGCCTACTTGGACGCGTGCGAGCGAATCTGCGCGTACTTCGGCGAGGACATCGATGAAGAGGACTTCCACCACACCTTCCAGGAGAGGCTCGACAAGGCTTTCGGGAAGTTGGGGATGGATGACGAGGGCAGGATCGATCTGCTCTACAGCTTCGCGTCATGCCATGGCCTGCCCGAACCAGACGGCGCCAATGGTGGCAGTTGGGGCAAGCAGCTGTGTGCCGACCAGCTTGAGCGGTGGGAAAATTCGGATCCGGCGGTGCGGTCCAGGTTGCGTGTGGACGTGCGCGAAAATCTCGAATCACGCATCAAGTGGATGCGCGCAGCGAAGGCCGCCAACAAAGACATCATGGTGTTCTGGGCAGGATAGTTCTTCGCATCGGCAGCAGCTCACTTCAGCTGACCGAAGTGAGCTCTCATGCCGCATACCGCGCTGACCGAACCGGACAATGCGGGGCATCGGAAGATCAACTGGCCGTGTTGATCCGAGGTCGACTGAACGTCCGCAACTGCCAATGAGCGCGCTAGAAGACGTGACAGCTGATCGTGGATTTCAGTGGATCCTCCGTGTGAGTGCCGCTGACGGGCTTCGTTTCGGCCCTGGCGTTATATCTAAAGTGAGATATCGTTGTAGGTATGAGCGAGGAGGTGACCCAGTCGCCGGACGAGGAATCTCTGCCGGTGCTGCCCGGGTTCCGGGAGATGGCGTTGCGCAGGATCACGCAGGATCGTGCGCGGTTGATTGCCGAACTGGCCGAGCGGCGGCGGGCAGCGGGGTTGTCGCAGACCGAAGTTGCTGCCCGTATGGGTACGTCGCAGTCGGCGGTGGCGCGGTTGGAGACCGAGAACGTCGATGTGCGGACCTCGACGCTGCAGCGGTACGCCGCTGCGGTCGGCAGCCGTCTCACCTTGCAAGTGACGAACACGACTGCTGAATCGAATCGGATCGGAGAACAGCCTTGAGGATCGAGACGAGCACACCTACTTCTCAGTGGCAGCCTTGGCCGCGGGAGTTTCCGAACTTCTACCCGGCACGTGAGGAACCGCAGCCTGTTCCTGCCCCGCCGCCGGCGAGGCAGGTGTGGATCGATCCTCACCCGAGCGGACCGGCGGAAGCGCCGCTGCTGGGGCGGACGCTGATCGCGCACGGGCACTTGGATGCTGCGGCTGCCACCGAGTTGTGCGCGCGGTTGCTGACGCTCGACGCTGAGAGCGCCCGACCGATCCGGCTCGAAATGTACGGGCTGGAAGCAGATCTGCCGAACGCCAGCACCGTCACCGATGTGCTGGACGTCCTTCGGGCGCCGGTGAGCGCCTACGTGAGCGGCACTCTTGGCGGTGCAGCGCTGGGAGTGCTCGCAGCGTGCGACCACCGCTACGGCTATAGAAGTGCCCAGTTCGTGTTGCGGGAGCCGTCGGTGCGCCTGGATGGCAGCCTCAGTCGTGTCGAACCGCGACTCGAACACGCGCGGGCCATGTTCGACGGACTGCTCGCTCGACTGGCGCAAGTCACCGGTCGCGACACCGACCAGATCCGTGATGACCTGCAACAGCAACGGATACTCACCACCTCCGCCGCTGTCGAGTACGGATTGATCGAGGGCCCCGCAACCCGCGAATAGTCGCGCTGAACGAACAAGCCGGCCGGCTTACCGATCCGCGAACGGGCATCCACCACCATCAGCCGGTGCTCGTTCGCCGTCGGTGACACACCGAGCCGATCGAACGTCCGCTCTTGCCGCAACCCGCGCTGACCGAACCGGCCAGCGCGGGGCGTCGGCGGCCGGAACCTGGTGCGGTGCAGAACGTCCGCTACTGCCGATCGCCGCGCATAGTAGGAGCGCCATCATTCATTGTTGAGTTGAGCGCATATCGCACTGACCTCGACAGAATCGCGTCCTAGGACCGCGGTTGCTAGCTCGATAAGACTTGTGAGCGAATGGCGATCGTCCAGATCACTGACAGACTCGACGATTTGCCCGCGTAGCTGCGGCCACCGCTTCGCCCACTCGCGCAAGTGCCACCGAATCGCATCGTCGAGGTATCGAACGGCAGGTTCCGTGCCATTCGGGCGGGTCTGGCCTACAAGGCTATTGCGGCCCACCAGTATGCCTTCAAAGCACCACAGAACGGCGAAATAGGTGGACAGGACCAACTTGGTATCACTGTACGTTCGCTGATGAGAACGCCGATACTTCTCCAATGTGTTGCGGGCTTCGATCATCTGAGGTGATACCAGCGTGCTGTACAAGGACCGTGCCAGCTCGTGGCCAGTGTGCATCCTCGAGCCACGCGCGTTGCGCCATGTCAGGCTCGCACCCCTGTCGACCGTCAGGTAATTCCTCCTGGCTGCCGTCAGGGAATTCCTCCAGTGGGCGGGCCTCGTTGCGAGCGTAGCGAGCCGGTTTGTGGTGGTCAGTTGGTGGGTCGGCCGGGGCGTTTGCGGGGTCGGTAGGAAGGTCCGTCCATGAGGACCTGGTGGCTGGTGTTGATGAGCCGGTCGAGCAGGCTCTCGGCGACGACCGGGTTCGGGAACAGGGCGTACCAGTCCTTGGGTGCGCGGTTGCTGGTGAGGATGAGTGGTTTGCCGCTGAGCGCGCGTTCGCTGATCAGTTCGTAGAGATCGTCGGCGTGCAAAGCGGTGTGCTCGCGCATGGCGAAGTCGTCGAGGATCAACACGTGCGGGCGGGTGTATTCACGAATCCGTTTGCCCCAGGACCGGTCCGCGTGGCCACCGGCCAAGTCGGCCAGCACTCGGCTGGTTTTGGCGAAGCGGACATCGCCGCCGCGGCGGGCGACCGCGTGTCCGAGTGCTTGTGCGACATGGGTTTTCCCGACCCCGACCGGGCCGTAGAGGATGACCGACTCGCCCGAATCGAGCCAGCGCAGGGCAGCCAGGTCGCGGATCATCGCTGACGGGAGTTTCGGGCTCGCGGCGAAGTCGAAGTCCTCGAAGGTGGCTTGTTCTTCGAACTTCGCGCGCCGGATTCTGCGTGCGAGTGCGTTGGTTTCGCGGCGGGCGATCTCGTCCTCGCAGAGGACCTGCAGGAATTCGAGGTGCCCGAGTTTCCCGTCGCGGGTCTGGGCCAGGCGCGCGTCGAGGGTGTCGAGCATGCCGGTGAGTTTCAGTGCGCGCAGAACCTCACGCAGGGCGGGATCACTGATGGACATGAGTGTGTTTCCTTGCTGGAGTGAGGAATTGAACGGATGTGAGACCGGGTCCGGCGGCGTCAGTTGACGCTGAACTGGTCGGGGCCGCGCAGGAATGCGGGAACGGTGGTGATGTCAGCACCGCTGGTGGTGCCGAACGGGTCGTCGGTCTCGGTTCCGGCGGCGAGGATGCCTTTGACGGTGCGGTAGGACGGGTCGCCGACCTCGATCGCCCGTGAGCAGGCCGCCTCCAGACGGCCGAGACCGTATTTCTCACGCAGCCGCAGGATGCCCTGGGCGGCGCGCAGATGATGGATCGCGTTCGGCGACAACAGGTCACCGATGACCAGTTCGCAGGCCGGTCCGACATCGGCGGCGATTTTGCGACACCAGGTCGGGCCCTGCAGATGGAACGCGACCGTCTCGGGTGGATAGTGCTCGGTGTTCGTCGCCCGCCCCGATAGGCGGCGGACGTGGGTGGCGACCACGTGCTGGTCGCGGAAGATCTGCACGATATCGCCGCTGGTGCGGGCGTGCAGGGTCTGCCCGATCAGCCGCCACGGCACCGAATACAACGCTTTCCCGATCTTGATGTGGGTGTCGAGCCCGACCCTGCCGGTCGACCACGCCGACAACACGAACGGCGCCGGGGGTAGCGGTGCCAGCGCGTCGCGTTCGACGGCTTCGAACACCCGCAACGGTTGTCCGCCGTCCAGGGCGCGGGAGTTGCGCAGCCCGGCGACGTCGCGACACCAGCGAACCGCTTCGGCCTGCATCTGCGCCAGCGTAGTGAATTCCCGTCCGCGCCAGAAGGAATCGCGAACATACTGCATCTGCCGTTCGACGCGTGGCTTGTCCTTCGGCTTGCGGACCCGCGCCGGGTCGATCAACGTCTGATAGTGGACGGCGAGTTCGGCATAGGTGCGGTTGAGTTTCGGATCGTAGAGATCGGGCTTGTCGACACCGGTGCGCAGATTGTCGATCACCAGCCGGGTCGGGACTCCGCCGAAGAACTCGAATGCCGCGACATGCGAAGCACACCAAGATGTTTGATCCATCGATACCACTGGCTGCAGGAACGGCATCCGTGAGCACGAGAGCACCATCACGAACGCCTGCACCGACACTCGCCGCCCGCTGACCGGGTCGAACCACGACCCGAGCTTGCCGTAGTCGATCTGGGCTTCACTGCCCGGAGGAACCGGTGGCCGCGGCACCGTCACCTTCGCGCGGGCAGCCTCATCGGCGAAATGCGTTGCCACCCAACGTCTCACCGACGACTCCGACACATCCACCTCATGGTCATCACGCAACCGCTGCGCGATCGTCGCGACCGTCACCTTCTGATCCAGCCACTCCCGGATCCGCTCGGCGTGAGGGTCGATCAATGGCCATGTCACCGCCCTCGCTCCCGGATCATGCAGTCCGGGAAACCATTCCGCCGCCCGCTCGGCCCACTCCTCGGCCGTCAACGGTGGGCTTACGCCCGGTGTGATACCGGCGGCGACCGCCGGCGCGACGTATTTCCGGATCGTCTTCCGGTCGATACCCAGCGACGCCGCCAGCTCACGCTGCCCGCGACCGGCCTGCCAATGGGTGTAGAGCTCGACAAGATCGAACACCGAGAAACTCCTCCTCGCCATCTGTCCTCGCTCTCCTCGCCGAAACAACCGTCGAGGACAAGCGAACATGTGTGCGAGACACGCCCACAGCAGACACACCGCCAGGTGGAGGAATTACGTGACGGCCGGGTGGAGGAATTCGGTGACAGCCAGGTGGGGGAATTCCATGACGGAACTACCCCTCACCTGGGGGAATTACTTGACCGCTGACACCCCCGAGCGAGATCGCGGCTGAAACGACGCTGACATATGTTGGATCGAGCCCAGTCACAAGCTCTTGAGGCTACTCCGCCGAACACGAGTTGGTCTACTAGAAAGCCTGCAGCGCAACCGCATTCGCCATCAAACAGTGCCCAATCGACCGTTCCTGGTGCACGATCGAACGCACTATTCTGCCGCATACCGCGCTGATCGAACCGGCCAGCGCGAGGCGCCGGGGGCCGGAACCTGGTGCGGTGCAGAACATCCGCTATTGCCGATGACCGAGCGGCTTGCCGCCCGGGAAATCGGCCCAGCTACCGGTTCGCCACTCGATGAATCTGGCAGCGGACATGCTTTTCGGGCGTCCGCCACTGCTGCAGATTGCGTCGGCTGGACGCTTCGGTCTCTGGGGCACAGCCAGATTCGCTCACCGGCATGGCCCGAAAGGTCGCCAGGTGAATCCGCGGCAGTAGCCGGGAATCAGCGGGTGGCGTCGGGAACCCACATGTACCCGCTGATCCCGGTGTTGACGCAGATGACAGGTTCCCCGGTGTTCACATCCCACGTCGGATGCATCAACTCGCTGTGTGGACACCAGGTGTTCACTACCGGCGTCGCCGTCGCGGACGCCGACCCGGCCAATCCGATGACCGCCGCCGCAATGACTCCGCCGATGACGGCTGTGCTCGCGAGTGCCTTCACTGTGTTCTCCCTTCGTCGTCTGACAAGATCACTCTGCGAGGACGGCGTTAACGAAATCTTGGGGTTCGCTTATCGACGGTTCGCACGATGCTCGACAACAGTCGGACGCGGCAACCGTTCGAAAACGATCGCCGATCGAACGCACTGCCTATCGACCTGCTCAGCCCGGACCACCCAATTCACGACGACAAACCCGGCACTTCGCTGGGGCTGTACGCATGGCCGGCCGAACAGGTCACCGACACTGCCGCCCAACTGAGGGCAACCCCGTGCAAAGCGTCTACGACCCCGCGCTCATGACCAGTTGCGGAATCTACCCACAGACCATCTGGAAACGGTGTCGAAGCCCTCGACTACCTGCGCTACCACTACCAGACACTGACACAGTTCTTCGACGACGACGCCTCCCACAACAGCGCAGCCATCCGAAACATGACATGCCGTATAGACCCCCCCGACCCAATCGCAAACTGCTGGTTTGGGCTATGCGACTGCACTCGAGTGCCGCTTCCCGTGCTGACCGAACCCGCCGGCGCGGGGCGTGGGGATCAAGTGGAGACGTCGGTCCGGACGGTCGGACGCACCATCATGCCGATGAGCGAGCGTTAGAGCTGGTGACGCGCGGGAGTCGGCATTGGCGGCCTGCATTTGATACAGACTGTCGCGTAGCCCAGGATCATCACCATGGAACTCTTCTAATAGACCCATCCACCGCTCCGCCAGCTGCCTCCGAAGGGCGGAAAGCTCACCGTAGCAGGGCCTTTCGTCAAAGTTTCGGGCTTGGAGAAAATGCCGAGATGGCACCGGGTGACTGTGTTAGCCTCCATCCAGAGTTGCCGCCAGTGGGGCTGCAACTGAAGGGGGAATAGAACGTGCTGAAAGGCATTCGTAAATCTGTCATTCTATTGCTGATGGCTATTGCCGCATTGGCCGTAGCGTCTACGGCGTCAGCTGACAGCTTGCAGATCCGCAGTGGAATGAATGGGTTCTGTCTCGATATTCAGGGGGCGAACCCTGATCCGGCACCGGTCGTCTCGTACCCGTGTAACGGTCAGTCCAATCAAACCTGGTATTGGGACGGCCAGCAGATCCGTAGTGGAATGAACGGTTTCTGTCTCGATATTCAGGGGGCGAACCCTGATCCGGCACCGGTCGTCTCGTACCCGTGTAACGGTCAGCTCAACCAAGCCTGGTACAGGAATGGCACGGAGATCCGTAGTTATCTGAACAACTTTTGCCTCGATATTCAGGGGGCGAACCCTGATCCGGCACCGGTCGTCACGTACCCGTGCAACGGTCAAGACAATCAACGCTGGTAAACCCATCGCGGGCGAAATCCGGCAGGCCTCCGATGGAAAGAGTGGTCAAAATGCTCGGGGTGGTCCCGCCTGACTCTAGTGAACTCAAGTGCGCGCTATTGCCGCATTGAGCGTGTCGCTAGTCGATCAGTTATCCGTCCCGAGGTGCTCCCTAAGAACGTTCCCGACTGCCATCCGAGTGGTCTCGTCGGCGTCCGGCCACAGGTGCGCGTAGTACCGCAACGTGGTGACAGCGCTGCCGTGGCGGACTCGGGTCTGCACGGTCTTGATGTCTGAGCCCTGGCGGATCAGCAGTGACGCGTAGTAGTGGCGCAGATCCTGGAAGCTGAATCCGGCCGGCAGTCCGGGAATCTCGTTCCGGGCTTCCCGGAACTCCCAGCCGATCGTCCAGGGGGACGCGGCTTTGCCCAGCTCATCACAGACGACGTTCCGACCCGACCGTTCCTCGATAGATGTCTTCAGCATGTCGGCAAGCTCCTGCGGGATGGGCACCGGAGTATCGCTTGCCTTGGTCTTGAGCGGTCGGTCCGGCCATTGCCGTTGCGGGTACACCACGCCGTCGTCGAGGTCGACGTCCTCGACCCAGAGGCCCGCGGCTTCCGAGATCCGGAGACCGACGAATGCGCCGAGCAGCACCGCGACCCGAAGGTGCTCGGGCATCGCGGCGTGCAGCGCCCAAACCTGCTCGGTAGTCGCTACGTAGACCTTCTGCTGCCCCGCACTGGGGGACGTCTTGCGGGAGCAGGGATTCCGCGCCAGCAGGTTGTCATGCACGGCGTCGCCGAGGATCTGCGACAGCCGAGAATGCAGCGAGTAAACGTAGCTGTCGGCCAGCGGTTCGGCCTTCAGCTTGGCGGTCCACGCCTTCACTGCCGACGGCCGGACAGCGGCCAGCTTTAGCTCCCCGAACTCCGCCTTGATTTTCATGACGTGCCATTTGGCCAGCTTGACCGTGTTGTTCCGGTGCTGGGCGTAGCCCTTTAGCCACTGGTCGCACCACTGCCCGACAGTGATCTGTGCGTCGCGCGGCGCGATATGGATGCCCTGCACTAGGGCGGCCAGCTGCGTGTCCAGCCAGCGCTGTGCGTCGGTCTTCCTGGGTAAACCGCTTCGAGTGCTCGTGGCCCGCGTCATCGACGTAGCGGGCGCGCCACCTCTTGCCCTTGCCGTACAGCTTGGACGGAACGCGCCGCGTCTCGCCGTCCTCATCGCGAACAGTCTTGTACCAGAGGTCTTCGACCCCGGCGCGGCGGTTCCGTCGTGCTGTCATGGGACTACGCCACCCCGCCGGTAGCCGATTCCTGTTCGGCGATCCAGGCCAGGATCACGCTCTTGCGCCACACTCGGCGGCGGCCGAGCTTGAAACTCACGGGGCCGGAACCGATGTGTGCCCAGTACCGCCACGTGGACGCGGGGATACCGGTGAGTTCCTCGCAGTCTTTTGCCTGGAGGTAGCGGTCGTCGTTCATGGAATGTCCTCGGGGAGTGGTGGTCTGGGCGGTGGTGTCGCAGGTGGTGCGCAGGGTGTCGCGCGGTGCGGAGGAACTGTCGCGGGCGGTGCGCAGGCTGTCGTGGTGCGCACTATCGGTGCGACGCGTGTCGCGCTGGGTGTCGCGGTGCTGTCGCATCAGTGCGCACCACCTGTCGCACGGTGTCGCAGTGGGAAGACGACGCCCTTGCCGGAGCGCTTCGGTCCGCGGTGCTTCGCGATCAGTGAATCCAGGTCCATCGCCACGAAGTCCAGGTCAGACTCGTAGCGCAAGACCCGTCGCGCGATGGCGACAGCAGTGTCGGGGCGGACGTAGCCGCCGCACACGTACAGGACTTCTGCGCACTGGTCGCGTCGCGCTTGGTCGCGCATCGCGTGTAGGCGGTGCGAGAATTCCTCCGGTGTCAGATACCGGGTGGT
The DNA here is from genome assembly GCF_044766925.1 of Nocardia sp. NPDC101769. Taxonomy (NCBI): domain Bacteria; kingdom Bacillati; phylum Actinomycetota; class Actinomycetes; order Mycobacteriales; family Nocardiaceae; genus Nocardia; species Nocardia sp. NPDC101769. The sequence goes on from NZ_JBIWMX010000017.1 coordinate 9,927, forward strand.
ATCGACTTTGACCGCTACGCACTGCCAGTCCGGCCGCATCAACCGCCCGTCGTAGGGATAAGGGCCACGTCCGGGTGCCTCGTGTCGCATGATGCGCTCGGACATCCACTGATGCGACGCGCACGCATCCAATGCGACACGGGTTTGGGCAACCGCCCGGTAATGCTCGGCCCACATCGGCGAGGGCCGCCAATCGGAGGCTCTCCAGCCCAGCGCCCACGCGGATGTACGAGGTTTGGGGACCACCCATTTCGCGCCCGCCTGCACCTCGATCAGCGGGTAGATCAGATCGGCGTCGAGCAACTTGCGGGCCAGGTCGTAGGTCTGGGTGCGACCGAGGGCGAGGTAGTCGCCGCGGACATCGAGTTGCATGGCGCGCATTTCGGCCAGGCCGACCACGGCGCGTACCTCGCGGTGTTTGAGGGTTTCGGTGTTGATCATGATGCATCCTTGGAAGTGCGAGTTTTGGTGCGGCGCTTGCGTTTCGCCGCGCGGCGGGCGAGGAAGTCGCCCCATTCGTCGTCGAAGTCGCCGAAGGCCAGGGCCAGTTCCTTGCGGTTGCTCAGTTCGGCCGGTAGGCGTTCCATGGCGGCCTGGAGGCCGTCGAGGACGCGGGCCGTGCGGCACAGGTACAGCAGGCCGACGACCTTCTCCGGGGTGGCGTTGCGGGCGGCCCGCAGCGCGCCTTGCAGGGCGATATCCAGTGCCGGAGAGGACTTCTGGGTGAGTTCGACTTCGAGGGCCCACCAGCCGTACAGGCCGTCCACATCGCCGAGGAACCGGCCGTCATGGATGTGGGTCACCCCGCCGCGCGGGTTGCGGCCGGTGCTGAATTCCTTGTACTTGGACTTGGATTCCTGGGCGGCGACATCGGCGCGATGCCACAGGACGCGTTCGGGAATCCAGCGTTCGAGGTCGTCGCCGACGAGCATGATCCGGGCCTGGGCGACCGCGCGGTGGTGTTCGGCTTGCTTCACCGAGGGCCGGAACTCCCGTACTGGGAACCCCAGAATCCGGGAGTCGACACCCTTGCGCAGCAGCACCCACTTGTCGCCTGCTTTGATCTTCTCCAGATCGCGGACGATCTTCTCCTGGCGGAGTTCCTTGACCAGCACATAGGTGTGGTTCTTGTCCAAGTTCAAGAACCAGCCCAGGACATCGAGCTGCATGCCGCCCTGCTCTGCGAGCGCGGTCACCGCCGCCGACTTCCGCATCGTCGATCGCGGAGACCGGTCTTTCCGCAGCAGATCTTGCACGGTGCTGCGGGCCAGGCCGACGCGGCGTCCGATCTCGCTGTGGCCGAGACCGGCCGCCCGCAAAGTGCCGATTTCGCCCAGGACGTTTTCGACCTGCCGGGCGGTGATCCCCAGCGTGTTGGCGATGTCGCGGTAGCCTCGCCCGTCCGAGCGCAGGCCCAGGATGATTGCTTCATCTGTCACCGTGACCGCCTCCGATCTACCGTCGGGCGCGTCGGCGCTTCCACCGAAGGGCCGCGAACGTTGTCACGGTGGATGTCGCGTTCCTTGATCGGGGCGGTGTCACTGATCCAGCTCATGAGCGATCGCAGCCGATCATCGATCGCCGCAGTCTTTTCCTGCTGCGACCGAGTCGCCCCGGAACGGACCACCGAGTCAGGTGATTCATTTGAATCACGTACGAGAGCCGCGACCCGAAGTGCCCGAAGAGTCCGGTCTCGAACACCCGCAGTATCAGGTGTTCCATTTGGAACACGTGAGTCATGCGACTCACCTGATACCGGGCGTTGCGGCGCGACAGGCAGGTTCTGTCCAGTTTTCTGGACGCCATGCGAGAGAGCAGCGGGCGCGAACAGTTCCTCCGCGGTGTGATCGGGAAGCATCGCTTCCAGGACCGCGCAGTGATCGGCGTGCGGCAGCCCCTTCAAATTGCCAGCGAGCCAGTTGTAGAACTGCGCCTTGCCAGGAGCCAGCCCGACCAGGTTCCGATCAACCTTCTTGGCGGCCTTGTCGTACTCCCGCCGGAACACCGGATGCGAGTTCCAATGCTTTTCCCGCAGTAGACGTTTCAACTCCGTCTCGCCATCGATGCTGCGGGAACGCTCCCCGGCGGTCACCGCGACCGCCGCCGATCCACGTCGGCCCGAACCGATTGCCGAGCCGTCTCGACGCCGCGCAGATCCGCCTCTCTGATCGTGGCGCTTCGGTCAGCACGTTCGACCAGGGCTCGCAACCGCGCACTGGTCTCCACCGTCGGCGCATCGGCCGCCCGGCGGCGAACCTCACGCTGATCCGTTTGCGGCGCAGTGGAATTCGCGCCGAACCCGCAATTGGCGAGGAGCCTTTCGTACTGCTCGGCCGCGTGCTTCTCGGCGAACCGTTCCTACACGTTCGGCCGCTGCGACGGCTGCTCAGGATCGACGTAACCGATCTGCTCGGCAGCGATCCGGCGACCCGCCTTGCGCGACAGCACCGACAACATCAGTTCCAAGGCCCTGGGCCTGGGCTCGTTCTCCCCCGCCCTGTACCTGGCGATAGTGGTGTGCGACGTGGCGATCGGCTTACCGCCGTCGCGCTGGCTCGCCTCACGCATACGATGCGCCAAACCCTTGTTACTAACGCCGAGTTCCTGCATCAGCTCGCACAACCGAGCGTTCGGAACTCGTTCCCCGCGTTGTGGTCTCGACTCCGACCAACGCGCGTTCGCAGACATCAGGCGACCACCTTCCCGTTGTGGTCCGCCGCCAGGCGACCGTCGCGCGAAACGAGAAGCGGCATCATCGCTGATAGAGGCTCGTAGCGATTGCGATTGGGAGAGTGAGAGTTTCAAAGAGGGACCACAAGGGGGACCACAAAGGGGGCGGTTGGGTGCGGATGTTGCGTTGGCATGTCAGTTGCGTTGGGAGCAGACCACAAGGAGGAGGGTTTGCGAGCGAGCGTCACGGTGCAGTGGGGCGCGTATCGAGGAGGACCACAACGAAGGGATCACCTCTTACGCGGGAACAGTGAGAGAACCACAACGGAGAAAGTGGACAGCATGGACGAGTTCGGTTGCCTGGCTGGCCTATTGGGTGAACGGCTGTCCGTATAGACCGCACAGGATCGGCCCGGCGGCAATGATCTTCTTGTGCGCGCGGATCCGGCGCGGCGGCTCACGCCGGCAGGTGAGCGGGCTGCCGTTGCGATCGGCCGACTTCTGCCCCGGCACCGCGCCGTCGCTGTCCTCGGCGGCCTCAGCAGTCGCGTCGGCATCCTCGGCAGCTGGTTCCGGCAGGCGGTGGGCCACGATCGCTTTGGCCAGGATGCCGATCTCGCGCCGGTATTGGCTTGCGGTGTCGTCCGGCGGCATGGTCACCGACCAGCCCGTGCGCGCAGCCCGCTCGGCAGTCAGGCCGATCTCCTCTGCGATCTGCGGGTACTTGCCGTTGTGATAGCGGCCATACGCTCAGACTAGTTCGATCTTGGTGGGGATGGTCGTTCGGGACCTCATCGCGGGTGTTCCGTGGCCGCAAGGTAATCGGTCAGTGTCTGACCACGTAGACCGTATTGTCGAGGTAGTCGACGAAGTAGGCGGCACCGGTGCCGGGGTCCACCGCGACCCCATCTATAGCCCGGCCGGACCCGGGGATTGGGGTGACCTTGTGGGTGTCGGCGTCGATCGCCATCGGCGTCAGGTCGAGCGTGGGCGGGTCGCCGATCGCCAGCAGCACCCCGACGTAGAGGATGCGGCGATCCTGGTCGAGGGCAATCACGCTCGGGCGGTGGACGGGGATGATGCCGGTGACCCGGTTCGTGTGGGTGTCGATGGTCGATACCGAGTTACCCACGTTGTTCGCGACGTAGAGGGTGCCGGAGCGATGGTCGAGCGCGAGGCCATATGTCCCCTGGCCCACCCCGACGGTCGCGGCCACGGTGTTGGTCGACAGGTCTATCACCGACACGGAGTTGTCGACGGCGTTGCCGACGTAGAGCCGCGGGTGATCGGCGTCGACCGCGACCGCCATCGGCCGGATGCCCACCCCGACGGTGGCGGTCACGGCGCGGACGCGGGGATCGATCACCGACACCGAACCCGGCTTCGACCCAGTTCGCACACTGGTCTGGCCCTCCGCGAGCGGATCGACGGTGGCGTTGGCGACATACACCAAATGGGTGCGGGGGTCTACCGCCAGATCGTAAGGATTGGCCCCGACGGCGATGGTCGCGGTGACGGTGTTGGTGTTCGCGTCGATCATGAAAACCTTGCCGGCATCGGCATAGTCGGTCGCGTACACGGTGCGGGTTTGCGGGTCAACCGCCACACCCAGCGCGCCCGGAACGTTTTCGATAGTGGCGGTGACAGTGGTGCCGTCGAGAACGGAAACGGTACCGCTGGAAGAACTCGCGACATACGCGTTGTGTGTCATGGGATCGACCGCGACGCCCGCCGGGCCCTTCCCGACGGCCACCGGGCTGACAGTGAAGGCCGGCGAGCCGTGCGGTGACGGTTTCGGCCACATCAGGACCACAGCGATGATCGCGACCGCCACCGCGGCAACCGCAAGCAACCGGCGGCGGACGCGGCGCTTTCGGACCGGAGCCCCCGCCACCACCGCCGGCTCCGTCGTGTGCGCATGCTCGGTGCCTCCGACGGCCGGGATGCCTTCCGGCACCATCTCGGATTTCGGCGGTGCGGGCGACGATGAGACGGTTGCGGTGAGCTCCGTCGATGACGCCGCCAGCGCGTCGTTGGCGGCAGCGGCCAGCTCACCACAACTGGAGTACCGGCATTCACGGTCCTTGGCCAGCGCGCGTTCGACGATGACATCGAAACCCTCGGGCACACGCACTTCGCCGTGCCTGCTGGGCTTGGGGACCGGCAGGCTCACATGCCCGTACATCAGCTGCGCGGGGGTGCTCCCCGGATACGGCAGAGCACCGGTCAGCATCCGATACAGAGTCGCACCCAGGGCGTACACATCGACACGGTGATCGACCGCCACGCCGATATCGAATTGTTCGGGCGCGGCGTACTGCAGACTCGCCAGGAGCATCCCGCTGCGAGTAAAACCGCCGGTTTCATCGAGAGCCTTGGCGATACCGAAGTCCGCGAGCAACACCCGCTCGGGTTCACCACGCGACGCGTCGGTCAACAAGATGTTGGCCGGCTTCACATCACGATGCAACACCCCATGCCCATGGGCGTAATCGAGCGCAGCCGCGGTCTCGGTGACGATCCACACCGCCCGCCCGACCGGCAGCGCCCCATCCCGCAACAACCCGGCCACATCGCTGCCATCGACATACTGCATCGCGATCCACAACTGACCACCCTCGTCACCGCGGTCGTAGACGGCGACGATATTCCGATGATCCAGCCGGGCAGCGGTATCAGCCTCGCGCAGGAACCGGGCACGCACATCCTCGTCATCGGTCAGAGCACGGTTGAGCAGCTTCAAAGCGACCAGCCGCGGCAGATTCGGATGCTCAGCCAGATACACCGTGCCCATACCACCCGCACCCAGCCGACGCACGATCCGATAACCAGCGAACACGCCCCCAGGCTCCAACGAAGCACCCATCGCTGAGGACCCCTCCCTTCCGGGAACACCCTCAAACCGACACCCGACCAGCAATATCCAGCCCACGATTCGGGTACCTGCACCGGCAACAGAAACCCCTCAACAAGCATAGGCGCGGACACCGGCCACACGAGATCTCCGCTGATCGCGCTGTTCGGGGCGGCCGCGGTCCGCAGCGCGTCCGCAACACCAGCAAGCTCCGCCCCCATGGATCAACATCACCAACACCGAAAATCGCTGGTAGAGCTTGAGTCGCAACGCCGTCCACAGCCGCCAATACCGGACAAGCCGGACCGTTTGGTGGTTCGGGACGAAGAGGTCGCAGGTTCGGGCCGAACTGCCTTGTATGACCCGTCATGGATTGATGCATAGGTATCAATCGGACGGTCGGGAATCAAGATCGTCGGATCGTACGCAGAGGGTACGCAGCAGGTCTTCGAACATCTATCGGTGCGCCATCACCACCAACGCGGAAGCTGCAGGTAGCTGCATTGGTCGTGATCAGCTCCAACATGCAAACTGCGAGAACGCTTTCCATCATCAACATCGTGGTGAGTGGTTTGCACAGCTACGCCGGTCTCAACTAGCCCTCGTCTGCCTGCAGATTCTCGGATCGATCCGGTACTTCGGTACCGGATTTTTCCGTCTCGGTACGCAGTCGGGCCGAGGTGTGCTTCATCGGTGAATCACGACGCCGTTTCATCGACCTGAATCTCGACGGCCGGCCCCCGGGTTGTCGATCTTCAAGACCTCGCGGTGGCCGTTTCAAACCGCGCACTCTGCGGCACGAGCGGACGTTCCGGTCAATCTCGAGGCGTTAGCGAAGTCGAGGCACTGTCCATCAGCATTGCCGGGTCGCCTATGCGGCAAGAGCGGATGTCGGTCGAGGATGCCTATGCGGGGTATTGCCCTACCGCATCACCATTGGTGTTGTGCATGTCCCAGAGCAGGTCGGCGAGCAGGTTCGGGTCGGCGGTGGGCATCGGCGGCACCGGCTCGCCCGCAGCCTTGGCCGCCTCCATCCGGGCGTGGAACGGAGTGTTCTCGATAGCGGCACCGATAAAGAGACCGCCGACATAGACACCTTTTTCGGCCACCTCGGCGTGCAAAGCCTGAAGGTAGTTGCGTTGAGCGGCAAGGGCGAGCCCACCGGCGATGTGCGGATTGCCCTGCAGGGCACTGGCTCCCTGTGCGCTCAGGATCGCGCCCGAGCCCTGCTCGATCATGTGCGGCAGGAACTCCCGTACGAGGGCGAGCAGTGAATACACGCCGAGCGTCATGAGGTCTTGCACCCGCTGAGGCGTCAGGTCGAGCACCGGAATGAACCCGTTGGCCGCGGCGCCGTAGTAGAACGCATCCGGGTCGCCGACCACGGCGCGGATCTGTGCGGCCAATGCGGGAATGGCATCGGTGTCGGCCAGGTCAGCGGTAACAACATGTGCGGTCGCGCCAGCGGCGGTCAGCTCCTGGGCGAACGACTCCAGAGGTGGCCGGCTCCGGGCGACGAGCACCACGTCGTAGCCGCTTTGTGCATAGCGGCGAGCGACGGCTCGGCCGAGTCCCGGACCGGCACCGAAGACCACGATCGACTTGGACATGGATACACCTTTCACACCACAACGAGCATCAGGAACGTCGGCACGACATGGTGTGTGTTCATGTGACTTGTCACTCCGCCGGTGCGACCGCGCGATGGTGATGCGCCTCCCCGGTTGGGATATCTGCTGAAACACGCACAGCTGTTATTCCTGCAGCTGACGTCGGCCGAGCTCGAGCCGACCGGGATCAGCCCGCAACAGTGGGCGGCGCTGAACTGTATGGATGAGCAGTACGGGTGCTCCCAAAGGGAAGTGGCAGAGCTGCTCGGAGTCGACCGCACGACCATGGTCGCGCTGGTCGACCAGCTGCAAACGAAGGGTTGGGTCACCCGTCACCCCCAGCCGGGTGACCGCCGCAAAAACGCTGTCAGCCTCACCGATGAAGGGCGCGACATATTGCGGGGCGGTGCGCGGCTCATCGACGACTGCGAGCGGCGATTCCTGGCCCCGCTCAGCGAACTGGACGCCCGACAGCTGAAGAACGCACTTCGCACACTGATTGCGGCCAGCCGATAACACGCGCAGCGAGACCAGGTGGCTACCCGAGGGGAGACCGTGGTGCTGGAAGCGTCGAGAACCTCAATTCGGGCGTTGGCCATGGACACGCCCGCATCAGATGACATGGCACCTGGTGGCGTCGAATTTGCCTGATACCAGTCGATTTCGATCTTGCTGGTCGGCTGATGCGAATCGGATTCGCATCGAAACCGCGACACGTTCGCATCAGAACCGGGCGAGACTGTGTTGCCGATGCGGCGGTTCGAGTGGGTTCCACTGATGAGCCAATGCTCGGTTTCCGGACGCGTCCGCAGGAAGACCACAAAGGAGTGGATGTTCCGGGTGCCGGCGCAACCTCACCACGCTGCCGAACTCTTCTGCCGATGAGCGATAGGTGTGCGCTGCCTACGAATTGGACGTGCGGGGTGGTTGTCCTTCGTCGTCGAGGCGTCGGGCCAGTGCTTGGCCGGAGGGCAGTTGGTCGACGAAGCTGTGAATGAAGCCCAGTAGGGCGTCGGTGTCGTGGCCTTCGGCGACTGCGTCGATCATGGTGTAGAGGTTTTGTTCGACTTCGGCGACCGCGGTGGCGACCTGGTTACCCTCGGGGGTGAGGCTGATTTCCACATGGCGGCGGTCCTCGGGGGCGGTGCGGCGATCGAGCAGGCCGAGGCCGACCAGGCGATCGATGAGCCTGCTGGGGCTGTTGCCGCTCTCGCAAACCAGTAACTGTCCGATTCCGTTGAGCGACAAGGGCCCTCGTTGTTGCAGCAGGCGCAGCACCTCGGCTTGTGATGGGGTGACGCCGAGCGGCTTGAGTGCTTGGGCGAGCGCCCTGTTGCCTTCGCGCTGGGCGGCCAGGATTGCGAAGCGAAGATGTTCAGCGCGCCGCATCGCCCGGCTTCGTGGCGGTGATGTTCTCGGCTAGGAAGGTCTGCACCACGCCAGCGTAGGTGGCGGGGTGGGAGAACCGGAACATGTGGCCGGTGCGCGGCAACACCATTTCGCGGGAATCGGGGATGCCCTCCCGAATGATCGTGGCGGCGTCCTCCCCGATGAGCTTGTCGTGCTCGGGGGTGAGGATCAGGGTGGGTACCTGTATGCGGGGCAGGGCGGCGACATAGTCGGCGTCGAACGCCGCGACCATCCGCGCACCGTAGGAGGCAGCGGGGGTGTTGTCCAGGAACAGCTTTCGGCTGTCGACCTCGGTCCAGGGGACTTGGCCTTCGCCGTCGAACGGCGAAGCCAGCCGGTGCGCGTGGATGCGCAGCACCAGCTGCCGATACAGCGCTCCACGCAGCTTGCCCATGACGCGGGCCAGCACGCTGAACGGGCCCGAGACCGGGTTGGCGGCGAAGCCGCCGGACACCACCAGCGCCCGTAGACCCGCGGGTTGTCGCACGGCCAGTGCGAGGGCGACATTCGCGCCGAAGGAGTCGCCGACGAGCACGTAGTCGTCCAGGTCGGCCACTGTAGCGGCGACATGATCGGCGTAGGCCTCCATGTCGGAGACACCTTCGGGCAGGCGCAGAGTGCGCACCGGAAGGTCGCCGTAAGGGGCCAGCTGATCAGCGCTCCAGGGGGCGCCGGAGAAGCAGGGGATGAAAACCAGGGTGGGGTGGGCGTTATTCATAGTCACTATATTACACGACATCTATGTCGTGTCACATGTTATCCGAGTCACGTACGTCCGACTACCTGATCGACTCGAGGTGCCCGTCCGCATGACGAGAACCAAATCCCGGGAACTTCCGATCGGTGCTCAGGGGCTGTACCGTATTAAGCGACCGTGATTAGAACACGTTCTAGTTTTTAGTGAAGGGGCTCGTCATGGCAATGGCGCCGCAGGGTCGGGTTCGGAAGGTGCGGGAGATCGACGTGGGCGAGGCGCCCACGCGGTACGCACGCGGATGGCATTGCCTCGGGCTCGCTAAGTCGTTCCGGGACGGGAAGCCGCATCAGATCTCCGCATTCGGGACCAAGCTGGTGGTCTTCGCCGACAGCAAGGGTGAGCTGCACGTGCTCGACTCCTACTGCCGGCACCTGGGCGGCGACCTGAGCATGGGCGAGATCAAAGGTGATTCCATCGCCTGCCCGTTCCATGACTGGCGCTGGGGCGGCAATGGGAAGTGCACCGGGATTCCGTACGCACGGCGGGTGCCGCCGCTGGCGCGGACGCGGTCGTGGATCACGTTGGAGCGCAACGACCAGCTCTTCGTGTGGCACGACCACGAGGGCAACCCGCCGCCGGACGAGGTGACGATCCCCTACATCGAGGGCCCGTACACCGATGCCGAGGGCAAGGGCACCGAGGGACTCGCCGACGGCTGGACCGAGTGGACCTGGGAGTCCATGGTGATCGAGGGCTCCAACTGCCGCGAGATCATCGACAACGTCGTGGACATGGCCCATTTCTTCTACATCCACTACGCATATCCGACGTTCTTCAAGAACGTCTTCGAGGGCCACGTCGCCACCCAGTTCCTGGACTCCACGGCGCGCCCGGACAAGGGCATGGCCACGCAGTACGGCGGGAATTCGACGCTGAAGTCGGTGGCCTCCTACTTCGGGCCGTCCTACATGGTCAATCCGCTCGTCAACAACTACAGCGGGTTCGAGCTCGAGACCGTACTGATCAACTGCCACTACCCGATCTCGCAGGACGCGTTCGTGCTGCAGTACGGCATGTCCGTGCGCAAGCCGCAGGGCGTGGACGATGTCGCGGCCGATCGGATCGCGAAGAGGATGACCGTCGGCATCGGCGAGGGCTTCCTGCAGGACGTCGAGATCTGGAAACACAAGTCCAAGATCGAGAATCCGCTGCTGACCGAGGAGGACGGCCCGGTCTACCAGCTGCGCCGGTGGTACGAGCAGTTCTACGTGGACGTCGCCGACATCGACCCGAAGTCGGTGCAGCGCTTCGAGTTCGAGGTCGACACCGCCAAGGCCAATGAGGCGTGGGAGGCGGAGGTCGCCGAAAACCTCAGGCGCAAGGCGGAAGAGGACGCCGTCAGCCACTGACGGGGATCGGATTCCGGACGGTCCGGGCGGGCGCGGTACTGCGCACCCGCCCGGACCGTCGTCAGTTGGCGGCCGCGGTGACCGCGGCGATCAGCGCCTCGCCGGTGTATGCGCGGCCGCCGATGCCCCAGGCGCCGTCGAGGGCATTGAGGATATTGACCCAGATGTCCTCGCGCCGATGGCCTGCGGCGGTGAGCCCCGCGACGATGTTGGTGGCGGCGGTGATGAAGGCCGCGCGGGCGTCCGGGTCGGGCAGGCCGATATTGGGCAGCTTGAGTTCGACCATGACGATCGGCCGATTCTCGCCGCCCGCGTAGATGTCCTCCGGCGGCAGCAGGTGCACGCTGCCGCCGATGATTCCGGTGAAGAAGTCATTGTCGGCGCCGCCGCTGACCTCGGCCAGGGCCGCGGTGAGGGCGGGCAGGATCTCGCGTTCACCGCGGGCGGTGAGGACGCCGCGCGGTGCGGTCACGGTGATGGGCACTGGGCTCTCCGTTCTCTGAGTGCTAGTACGTACGTACTAGCGAGTCGAGTGTGTACTAGGATGGTCGTACTAGTCAACGGCGGGAGGAAGAATGGCGGCGACCACGCGGGATCGGATGATCGACGCGGCCATCGACGCGCTGCAGAAGAAGGGTGTCGCGGGCATGTCCTTCACCGCGGTCCTGGACGCCAGCGGCGCCGCGCGCGGCGCGATCTACCACCACTTCCCCGGCGGCAAGGCCGAACTGGTGGCGACGGCCGCCGCCCGCAACGGCGACCAGGTGCGCGAGCGCCTGGCCGCGCTACCGGCCGCCGACCCGGTGACCCTGGTCGAGTCCTTCCTGGCCCTGGTCCGCCCGGTGGTGGCCGCCTCGGCCGACGGCGCGGGCTGCGCCGTCGCCGCCGTCACCGTGGACCCCGACAGCGGCGACCTGCGCACCGTGGCCGCCACCGCATTCGATTCCTGGACAACAACTCTCGCCGAGCGCCTGACCGTCGCCGGCGCGGACCCGGCCGCCGCCGCGGACCTGGCGACCACCCTGCTCACCCTGCTGCAGGGCGCCCACGTGCTCTGCCGTGCAGCGGGCGAGATCGAGCCCTTCGACCGAATGGCGCGCGCCGCAACCGATCTCGTCCGCCACCGCTTCGCGCCGGGCGCTCAGGGGCGGTAGGCCCGCAGGAACGTGTCCACGGCCGCGTCGGCGACGGCCTGGAGTTCGGCCGCGCCGACGGCCCGATTGCCCTGGCGCGAGCGCGCTTCCAGTGGACCGCTCAGCAGCGCCAGGAACTGCTCGGCGGCGACCGCCGGGTCGCTGTGGCGCAGCCGTCCGGCCAGCGCGAGCCGGGCCAGCCGGTCGGCGAGCGCGTCGCGGAGCCGGATCGTGGTGCGGTCCAGGACGGTCTCGGCCAGATCGGGGAAGTCGCCCGCCTGGGCGTAGGTGAGCCGGTGCAGGGCGAGCGCGCGCTCGTCCGAGCAGGCCTGCAGCAGCAGGGCGGAGGTCTCGCCGAAGGCGGTGGCGAGATCGCCGCTGGGCTCGCGCAGTGGTTCGAGCGCGCCCAGGGCCTGCTCCCCGACGGCGTCCGCGGCCGCCGACATCGCCGCGCGGAACAGGGTTTCCTTGTCGGTGAGGTGGTTGTAGACCGTCGGTTTGGCGACGGATGCCGCGTCGGCGATCTCCTGCACACAGGCCTGGGCGTAGCCGCGTCGCGCGAAAACTGTCAGGGCCGCCGTGAGAATGGCCTGCCGCTTGTCGATGCGGCCGCGGCTCGCCTTCACTGTGGTCACCTCGCCATGCTACCGGTGTGTTCGTCCTATTGAACTCATGGGTTCAATCCTGTCTACTGAATCCACCGGTTCTAAATATTGAACTGGTCAGTTCAGACGAAGGAGTTGGCATGATCGTTCACGTCCTGCGGTTCCGATTCCGCGACGAGTCCACCGAGCAGCAGCGGGCCGAGGTACTCGCGGCAATGCGCCGCACCGCGTCGGTGGAGTCGGTGAGTTTCGCGACGGTCGGGCAGAGCCTGGGGGATCCGGCCGAGGACCTCACCCATGCCTACTGTGTGGGTATCGAGGATCTGGCCGCGTTGGAGCGGTATCTGCACGATCCGGTACATCTGGCCGGGGATCCGGAGATCGCGCCGCATTTCGCGAAACTGGTGATCGGCCCGGACATTTCGGATGATCCGGATCCGGAGCTGTCAGACAAGATCCAGGCGCTGCATCGGCGCAAGGTCGAGATGTACCCCGAATGGGAGGAGCTCATGGCCACCATCCCGGAGGTGCGTTTCGCCTGAAACGACGCGTCCCCCGTAGGTCCGCTGGTGCGGATCCGCGGGGGACGGTCACATCTGTCTATATGGCTATCGGGTTGGCGAGCTTCGGTAATTCAGGGGGATTCGCCGTCACGATGCTCCCGGGAGAGCTTGGCGAGAAAATCCGGATCATCTTCGGGACCGATTACGCGGTTGCGCCGAGCGGGTGCTGGGCCGGTGCCGGCCGATCGCTGGGGTCCGAAAGCCTTCCAGCACAGCATCGCGATGGCCACTACCGCGATGAGTGCCAACAGGTACGTCACGTCGCTCACCTCCTCACAACGAGGGTAATCCGAGTGCGTACCCGCGGCACCTGAAGCGGGAAATAGGTATTACACGCGGGTGGCCTCGGTGGTGAGGGACCGCAGGAGTTGCAGAACTTCTGATTCGCGGAACCGGCGGTGGCCGCCCGGAGTCCGCAGGGAGCCGAGCCGACCTGCGTGAGCCCAGCGGGTCACGGTCTTCGGATCGACGTGGAACAGGGCAGCGACCTGGCCTGGGGTCAGCAGAGTGTCCTGGCCGTTGACGGAACCCAATGCGCGGCTCGCCGCGGTGAACGCAGTCATTCGCAAACCTTTCCGTTTCGACAGATCCCTCATCAGTAGCGACATCGTTGCACTGCACCCCCTGGGTGTTCGAACGGTCTCGCTTTGGTAAAGGGGAAGTAATAGACAAAACGGATATCCGTTATGTGTTTACGGTCACGTTTGGCTCCGATGCAGCGAACTATCAGCGACATACGGGCTGGTCGGGTTTATTTTTCTGCCGGGCGAGGGCCGCGGCGGCGCCCGAACTCCCGTCACCTACGCTGTTCTGCGTGAGTGATGCAACCCGGCCCGAAGGTGCGGGCCGCCGCCTGGCACGCAGTTTGGCTATCTACACGGTGGCCCGGCTCGGGCTGGTCGCCGTCATCACCGCGATCATCATGAGCGTGGCCGCCGTGGTGAAGGTGGCCATTCCGCTCATCGTGGCCCTGCTGTTCGGGCTGCTCATCGCGATGCCGCTGTCGCTGCTGCTGTTCAAGAAGCTGCGTACCCAGGTCAACAAGGACATCGGAGCGGTGGACGCCAAGCGCCGCCGGGATCGTGACCAACTGATGTCGAGGCTGCAGGGCAGGGACGAGCAGTGAAACGCTGCGATCGCAGCGCACCCAGGGGCTGGGTCGACAATGCGGTCCGGCTCATCGACGCCGATACCCAGCGCAGCGCGGACACCCATCTGCTGCGCTACCCCCTGCCGCCGGAGTGGGGCGTCCAGCTCTATCTGAAGGACGAATCCACCCATCCGACAGGCAGTCTCAAACATCGCCTGGCGAGATCGCTGTTCCTGTACGCCATCTGCAACGGCTGGGTGACCGAGGGCACCACCGTGGTGGAGGCCTCCTCGGGGTCGACGGCCATCAGCGAGGCGTATTTCGCCAGGATGCTGGGCCTGGACTTCGTGGCCGTGGTCCCGGCCAAGACCTCGCCGGAGAAGCTGGCGCTCATCGAGGCCCAGGGTGGTCGCTGTCACCTGGTCGAGCGCGCGCCCGACATCTATACGGAGGCGGCGCGTCTGGCGGACGAGACCGGCGGCCACTACATGGACCAGTTCACCAATGCCGAGCGGGCCACCGACTGGCGGGGCAACAACAACATCGCCGAATCCATCTTCCAGCAGATGACGTTGGAGACACACCCGGTGCCGGAGTGGGTCGTGGTGGGCGCGGGGACCGGCGGTACCAGCGCGACCATCGGCCGCTACCTGCGCTACAAGCGGCACGCGACCCGGCTGGCCGTGGTGGATCCGGAGAACTCGGCCTTCTACGGGGGCTACGAGGTCGACGACCTGGACTATCAGACCGGAATGCCGTCCCGGATCGAGGGCATCGGGCGGCCGCGAGTGGAGCCGTCGTTCGTGCCGAGCGTGGTGGACTGCATGATCGAGGTGCCCGACGCGGCCTCGGTGGCGACCGCCAGGCATGCGAGTGCGGTGCTGGGCCGGCGGGTGGGCGGGTCCACGGGCACCAATCTGTGGGGGGCCTTTGCCCTGATTGCCGACCTGATCGCCGCAGACCGTACCGGCAGTGTGGTGACGCTGCTCTGTGATGGCGGAGACCGTTATGCCGGAACCTATTTCAATGACGAATGGGTTGCCGACCAGGGGCTGAGCTTGATCGAGCCCACCGCGGTGCTGACCGAATTCATCGCCACCGGTACTTGGTCGGGATAGTTTCCGCACGGCACGACGGGTCGGCTGATATCGGTTGATCACCCATCAAGAGATTGCTACTTGTTTGCCGAAACGGTTTGATTGGGTTCGGATCGTTAGCGGGCACAGCGTTTTTCGTGAGCCTCGACGGGGTAATAGGGCCTCCGGGGGCGTTAATAGACCTTGACGATTCGGGGCGTTGGCGGACCATCCGACGGGTCATCGCGGTCGGCCGATCGACCGTGGTGCCGAGCGCCAGGAGTCACGATTGCGAACTCGATTGGGTGCGTCACACATTGATCCGCAACTCGGTGATGGCCGGCGTGCGCGGTTCGTGTACCAGCTCGATGAGATCGGTGCCGATGGCGGGGATGGGACTGGACCGAAGGCTGTGTGCGCGACTACGCGCCGTTCATTCCGTGGGACTGAACGAGTCCCGCTTCCGGCTCCAGGTTCCCAGCCGTCACGTGATGTCAGCTGACGGCGAACACCTTTCCGACTGTGTCAATTTTCGTTGACACTCGGTGAATGTCAACGTAAATTGACATTCATGAGTGAGGCAACGACTCTGGCGGCCGCCGCCGGCAGCCCCGACCCCCAGGTCGGGCTCCGCGCGGTGCTGGCACTGCGTCGGTTGCTCGAGCGGCTCGAGGCCATTCAGGTCGGCAATGCCCGCAAGCAGGGCTGGTCCTGGCAGGCCATCGCGGACGCGCTCGAGGTCAGTCGGCAGGCGGTCCATCAGAAGTACAACCGGAAGGGCGGAATCCGCTGATGTTCGAACGATTCGACAAGGCAGCCAGATACGCGGTCGTCATGGCCCAGGAGGAGGCCCGGGACCTGTGCTCGTCGACCATCGAGGTCGAGCACATGCTGCTGGGTCTGCTCGCCAGCCCCGACGGGGGTCTGCGGGAAGTCCTTGCGGCGCACGGGCTCACCGCCGAAGGCGTGCGAGACGCGGTGGCCCGCAAGCGGACCGGCGAGCCGCTCGGTGCGGAGGACGCGGCGGCCCTGCGTTCCATCGGCATCGATCTCGACGCCGTGCGCGAGAGCCTGGAGGCCACCTTCGGCGAGAACGCCCTCGACCAGGCGGCCGTGCCCGCCGAGCAGTCGCGCTGGGGCAAGTACTGGGGCGCCGAAGGCGGCCCGCGCGGCCACATTCCCTTTACCAAGGAATCCAAGAAGGTCATCGAGTTGTCCCTGCGTGAGGCGGTGTCGCGCAAGGACAACCGCATCGAGGCCGGGCACATGATGCTGGCCGTGCTGCGCGCGCCCAATGGCGTCACCCGCCGCCTGCTCGGCGACGACGAGGCGATGCGCGCCCTGCGTGATGCGGTGTCCGGGTATCTCGACCGCGCAGCCTGATTCGGCCCGCGGCCCGACCACCCTCTCCGGATGTCCGGCCCGCGAGATGATCTCGTCCTACGATCGGGGCATGACGCTACTGATACGTCTGCTGATCAACGGGGTGGCCATCTGGCTGGCCGCCGCCTGGGTGAACGGCATCGAGATCAAGACCCCCGAGGACACCACCCAGAGCAGGATCCTGGTGATCGCGGCCATCACGGTGGTGTTCGCACTGGTGAACACGCTGGTGAAACCGATCGTGAAGGTGCTCTCATTCCCCTTCATCGTGGTCTCGCTGGGCCTGTTCCTACTGGTGATCAACGCGCTCATGCTGTGGCTGACCGCGAAGATCACCGGCACCACGGATTACGGCCTGCGCGTGGACGGCTTCTGGGCCGCCGTGCTCGGCGGCGTCATCATCTCCCTGGTGAACTGGGTGCTCGGCGTCCTGGTCCCGGACCGGGACTGAGACCGGCCGGCCGTCGATCAGCCAACGGCCAGCGCCACGGCCACCACGGCCGACCAGACCAGCATCGCCTGACCGGTACCGGCAAGGGCGGGAATCAATCCCGGACCGTTCTTGCCGGTCCGCACCGGCTCATTGGCGCGGATCGCCAGCGGCAGCGCGACCAGCGCGGCCAGGGTCCATGGGCTTCGCCACACCAGCAGTGCGAGCGCGAGGAACGGGATCAGGATCAGCACCAGGTGCAGGGTGCGGGTGTGCGCGTCGCCCAGACGCACCGCCAGGGTGAGCTTGCCCGATTCGGTATCGGTGGGAATGTCGCGCAGGTTGTTGGTGACCAGCACCGCGCTGGAGAACGCGCCGACGGACACCGCGCACACCAGTCCCGCCCAGTCCACCCGCCCGGCCTGTACGAACTCGGTGCCCAGCACCGCCACCAGGCCGAAGAACACGAACACCGCGATCTCACCGAAACCGCTGTAGCCGTACGGGTTCCGGCCGCCGGTGTAGAACCACGCCCCCGCCAGGCAGGCCGCGCCCACCAGCAGCAGCCACCAGGCGCTTGTGATAACCAGCACCAGGCCGATGGCCGCGCCGACCGTGAGGCAGGCGATGGCGGCATTGCGCACCGCCGCCGGAGCCGCCAGCTTGGAACCGACCAGCCGCAGCGGGCCGACCCGCTCGTCATCGGTGCCGCGAATGCCGTCGGAGTAGTCGTTGGCGTAGTTGACGCCGATGATCAGCGCCACCGAAAGCAGCAGGCACAGTATCGCTTTCCACCACACGAACCCGTCGATCGAGGCCGCGACCCCGGTGCCCGCCAGAACCGGGGCGATGGCATTCGGGAGGGTGCGCGGCCGAGCGCCCTCGATCCACTGTGCTGCTGTAGCCATGCCTCGCAGCCTAGTGTGAGGGTCGGCGGTCGCGCCCGCCCGAGTGTCCGGCGACGCCGGGGCGGGCCGCGGTCAGCTTTCGGCCGCGGCCTTGAGCTGGGCCAGCCCCTTCTCGAAGTCCTTGCCCACCAGACGATCCATCGGGAACAGCTTGCCGATGATGGCCATCGGGCCGTTCTGCGTGCCGGTCATGCGCCAGGTCACCGCGGTGGTGTCGCCCTGCGGGCGGAATTCGAAGGTGACCTGGTTGGTCGCCTTGAACGGCTTCTCGAAGTGCAGCTTGATGCCGATGGCGTCGGAGGTGGCGGAGGTGATCTCCATATCGCCGCGGCCGGCCTTGCGGTTGCCGCTCCAGAAGTAGCGGGCGCCGATGCCGCGATCGGCTCCGCTGTAGACGCGCTCCATGGCGAGGTCGGTGTCCTCCCACGGCGACCACTTGCGCCACTGGTGGAAGTCGTCGACGAGTGCCTGGACCTGTGCGGGATCGGCCTTGATGACCGTTTCCCGGTGAATGTCGAATTCGGCCATGGCATGAGCGTAAGCGCTGCCGACCCCGAATGGGCCTTGCCCGCGATAAATCCGGTTGAGCCGGGCCCGGCGCGTCGGGTAAGCCGGGTCCGGCGCACCGGCCTGACATCGGCCGTGCGCATCCGGCGACCGCCCGCCCGCTCACCTACGATTGGCAAGGAATGAATTCGCACAACGGCAGTTCGAGCAGCACGGGAAGCGCGCGGGTGGCGAACGTGGGCGACTCGACCCTGGTGGCCCTGCTGGGCGAGATCGCACTGCGCCGCGACGGCCGGCTGACCGCCGTACCCGGCGCGCGGGCTCGGCTGCTGGTGGCGGCACTGGCCGTGCACCCCGGCCGCAGTCGCAGCGCGCAGGCGCTCATCGACGACGTCTGGGGCGAGGACCCGCCGCGCGCGCCCATGAACGCGCTGCACACCCAGGTCTCGCGACTGCGGTCGGCGCTGCCCGAGGGCGCGCTCGAAATCGGTCCCGCCGGATACCGGCTGGTCCTGGCACCCGAGCAGGTCGATCTGACGCTGGCCCAGCAGCTGGAAAGGCAAGCCCGCCAAGCTCATACCGCCGGCGACGGCCTCGCCTGCCTGGACTTCGTGGCCGCGGCCCGCGCGCTCTGGCGCGGCGAACCCGCCGCCGACCTGCCGCCCGGTCCCGTCGCCGAGGAACTCGCCACCCTGGCGGCCAGCCGCCGCCGCGCGCTGGACGCGCTGGAGCTGACCGCCCGCGAAGCCGTCGGTGACCTGCCCGCCGCCATCGAACTGGCCCAGCAGGCCGTTGTCGCCGACCCGCTGGACGAGCCCGCCCACGGCACCCTCATGCGCCTGCTCGCCGCGGCAGGCCGCACCACCGAGGCCCTCGACGTCTTCGCCACCCTGCGCACCCGGCTGGTCGACCAGCTCGGCGCCGACCCGGGCCCGGCGCTGGTCGCGGTGAATACCGCCATCCTGCGCGGTGAACCCCTGCCCGGGCAGCCGGTGTCGCCGATCGGCAGTACGGCCGGCGCGCAAGGACATTCGGCGGCAGCGCCCGAATCCGGGGTGGTCCGGCCCAGCGCATTCGCGCCCTCGGCCGGCAGTGGTGTCCGGCCCGATGGGCCCGCCGGAGCCACCGCGCACAGACTGTCCGTGGTGCCCGGCGAGGCCGGGGGGAGCGGCTACGCCGGTGACGGTTCCGCGGCTTTCGGTCAGGTGGCGCCGATCGATGGCCGCTCGTCGGGTCACGCGCGCGCACTGGGCCGAGGGGCGGGATCCGCCCGGGCGGCAGAGGCGCGAGAACCGGTGGGCGAGAACGCGATCGGACTGCGCGCCGCGCCGAATCCGCTGCTGGGCCGGGAGGCCGACCTGGGAGCGCTGGAGGAGATCCTGCGGTCCTCGCGGGTGGTCACCGTGCTCGGGCCGGGCGGGACCGGGAAGACGCGGATCGCCAACGAACTGGGTGCGCGGATGGCGCACGAGACCGCGGTGATGCTGGTGGAATTGGCCTCGCTGCGTTCGGAATCCGACGGTGCGGCCGAAACCCGCATCGAGATCGAGGCCGCCATCGCGAGCACTCTCGGCGTGGCCGATGTCGTGTGGGAGACGAACGTGCTGCGGCCGGTGCGTGGCCGCGATATCCGGCAGAAACTGCGGGAGGCCCTCGGTGCGCGCCCGGTACTGCTGATCCTGGACAACTGCGAGCACCTCATCGAACCGGTGGCCGAGGTGGTCGCCGATCTGGTGGGGGTGAGCGATCAGCTGACCGTGCTCACCACCAGCCGCGCACCGCTGCAGATCACGGCGGAGGCGGTATATCCGTTGCCGCCGTTGACCATCGACGCCGCCGGGTCACCCGCCACCGATCTGTTCGA
Organism: Nocardia sp. NPDC101769; assembly: GCF_044766925.1. NCBI lineage: Bacteria > Bacillati > Actinomycetota > Actinomycetes > Mycobacteriales > Nocardiaceae > Nocardia > Nocardia sp. NPDC101769. The sequence goes on from NZ_JBIWMX010000017.1 coordinate 30,136, forward strand.
GGCGCGGGCCCGTGCGGTGCGCCCGTCGGTGCGGCTGGATCCGGAGGTGGTGGCCAGGCTGTGCCGCAACCTCGACGGGCTGCCGCTGGCCATCGAATTGGCGGCGGCGCGGGTGCGCACCATGAGCGTCGAGGAGATCGAATCTCGCCTCGACCACCGATTCGCCCTGCTGCGCAGCGGAGATCGCAGTTCTCCGCAGCGTCATCGCACGTTGCACGCGGTGATCGAGTGGAGCTGGAACCTGCTCGACGAGCCGCAGCGGGTGGCACTGCGCCGACTGTGCCGATTCCCCGCCGGATTCACGCTGGGAGCCGCCGAATATCTGCTGGCCGGGCCCGAGATCGACGATCCCGCCATGGCCGTCGACGGTCTGGTGAGTCAGTCGCTGCTGACGGTGCTGGAGGACGAGGAGGGCGGCACCCGCTATCGGATGCTGGAGACCGTTCGCGAGTTCGGTGAGGAGCAGTTGGCCTTCACCGGCGAATCCGGCCTGGTCATGGACCGAATGTCGAAGTGGGCCAGGGAATTCGCGGTCGACACCGCGCGGCGGTACGACACCACCGAACAGGTGTCGGCGGTCCTGACCCTGGGCGCGGACATGGACAACCTGATCGCCGTGCTGCGCTACGCGCTGGACCAACGCGATCCCGAGACCGTGCACACGGTGTTCCCGACCCTGGCCGGACTCTGGATGTTGCGCGGCGCGCACGCCGAACTGATCAGCTGGTCGCCGCGCGTCATCGCCCTGCCGCCCACGACCTTTCCGGCCGTCGCGGCCGAGACCGACCTCTACATCCACGGCCAGTTGATGCTCGGTATGCACCTGACGTTCGGCGCCTCCGACCTGCGCCCGGTAGCGCGGGTACGGATCACGCTCCGGCGCATTCTGGCGTCGGGCGCGCCGATGAGCCCGGTCGCACGGTATCTCGGCGAACTGGTCACCCGGTCCCGCAACACCACGCAGCTGGCCCGGAGATTGAGCGCGGGTGTCCGGTCACCGAATGAGCAGATCCGGCTCGCGGCCCTGCTGCTGCGCGCGAACCTGTGCGAGAACAACGGCATGGCGTACCGCTCGATCAAGGACGCCGAGATCGCCATGCGCATCAGCGGCGACCGGGACACCTGGGGCACCGCCATGACCACGCAGCACCTCGGCAGCATGCACGGCCAGTCGGCGCGCTACACCGAGGCGGTCGGGTATTACCGGCGGGCCGTCGACCTGCTCGAGGAACTGCGGGCCTGGGACGAAGCCGTGGAGGTCCGCGGCCTGCTGGCCATCACGCTGGCGGGCACCGGGCAGCCCGCCGCGGCCCGGCAGGCCCTCGAACCGGCCCTCGGGGTGGTCGGCGACCTGCCCCTCGACGCACCGGTGACCAAGCCCAACCACCGGATCGCCGCCGTCGCGGCCGCACTGGCGGAAATCGAACTCGCCGAAGGGGATATCGACACCGGGCTGCGTCGCTTCCGGCAGGTGCCCGCGCTGATGGACTGGCCGCACAATGTCGGAATGCCGGGCCCGGCGACCCTGATTTTCGTGTCCGCCGTCATCGATGCCCATGTGCTGTCCGGCCGCGTCGAGCAGGTGCACCGGACCGCCGCGGAACTCACCGATGTCGCGGTCCGCCTGATCGGCGGCCAGTACTGGGATCTACCCCAGATCGGTTCGATGAGCTGCGCGATCGGCACCTATCTGCTGGCCACCGGGCAGCACGTCGAGTCCGGTCTGGACCTGATCGTCCTGACGGCGAAGGCATTCGGCCGCCAGGACTACCCGTCGATGCAGTGGCAGCGGCACCTGGACCTGCACCGCGCCGCGGTGGGGGAGGAGCGGATCATCGCCGCGCTGAATTCTGTTGCGGGACTGGGGCGTCGCACGGCCGCCGACCGGATCATGGGACACCTGAGGGCGATCGACGGCACCCTACGCGAAACGCCCGTCCACCGGTGACCGGTGGACGGGCGTCCCAACCGCGGGGCGAGCGGCCGCGTCAGGCGCGGCGCATGTACGCCTTCACCGCGAGCGGGGCGAAGATCGCGATCACGACGATGGAGCCGATGATCGAGTACGCCAGGTTGGAGCTGTAGACATTGCTGTTCATCAGCTCTCGGGCCGCATCGACCATGTAGTAGATGGGGTTGGCCTTGTTGAGGCCCTGCAGCCAGCCCGGCATGGTCGACACCGGGGCGAACGCGCCGGACATGAAGGTCAGCGGGAACATGATCATCATGGAGATGCCCTGCACCGCGGGCGCGCTCTTGCCGGTAATGCCGATCAGCGCCCAGATCCAGCTGATCGCGAAGGAGCAGAACACCACCAGCAAACCTGCGACGATCACGCCCGCGAACCCGCCTGCCGGGCGGTAGCCGAGAATCAGGCCCATCACCACCGTCAGCGACCAGGCCAGGCCGTAGCGCACCATGTCCGCGAGCAGCGCGCCCGCCAGCGCCGAAATGCGGGCGATGGGAAGGGATTTGAACCGGTCGAAGACGCCCTTGTCCATATCCTCGCGCAGTTGGGTGCCGGTGACCACCGAGGTCAGCACGACGGTCTGGACGAGGATGCCCGGAATCAGGATGGGCAGGTAGTCGTGCACATTGCCGCCGATCGACCCACCGAAGATGTAGGCGAACAATGCGGTGAAAAGGATCGGCTGAATCGTGACGTCGAACAGCTGCTCCGGATTGTGCTTGATCTTGAGGATGCCGCGGTAGGCCATGGTCAATGAATTGGCCACGGTCTGCCGGAGCGGAATATGGTTGGTCACTTCGGGGATGGGCGCGGCCGTGGCCGCGTGCCGCCCGGTGGGGGCGGGGAGAGTCGTGGTCATGCCGCGCTCCGTTCGGTCTCGTCGGTGTCGGTCTCGGCCGCGTGGCCGGTGAGGGCGAAGAACACCTCGTCCAGGCTCGGCTTGGCGACATTGATCTCGTCGACCCGGATGTCGGCCTCGCGCAACCGGATCAGGACGTCGGTGGTGATGCTGGGATCGGGCAGCGGTGCGGTGATGCGTCCCGCTTCGGGGGTGATGGTGGCCTCGACGGTCCGGCCCGCCGCGCGGGACAGCATCTCGCCCACCAGGTTTCGCGCTTCTTCGATGCGGTCGCGGTCGGTCAGCGTCAGCTGCAGCGCGGACAGCCCGACCGAGGACTTGAGCTCGTCGGAGGTGCCGTCGGCGATGACCTGGCCGTGGTCGATGACCGCGATCCGGTCGGCCAGCTGGTCGGCCTCGTCCAGGTACTGCGTGGTGAGCAGCACGGTCGAGCCCTCGCTCACCAGCCGCCGGATGGTGTCCCACATCTGGGCGCGGGTGCGCGGGTCCAGGCCGGTGGTCGGCTCGTCCAGGAACAGCAGCGGCGGCCGTGCGATCAGGCTGGCAGCCAGATCCAGGCGGCGCCGCATGCCGCCGGAGAAGTTCTCCAGCGCCTTGTCGGCGGCCTCGGTCAGGCCGAATTCCTCGAGCAGCTCGGCCGACTTGCGTCGCGATTCGGTCTTCGACAGGCCCAGCAGCCGCGAGAAGATCACCAGATTCTCGGTGGCCGTGAGCTTTTCGTCGACGGACGCGTACTGGCCGGTGACGCCGATCAGCGACCGCACCGCCGTGGGCTCGGCGACCACGTCGCGGCCGAAGATGCGGGCACTGCCGCCGTCCGGGCGGAGCAGCGTCGCGAGCATGCGGATGGTCGTGGTCTTGCCGGCCCCATTGGGTCCCAGCACGCCGTAGACGGCCCCCCGAGGTACCGCGAGACTCACGCCGTCAACGGCCCGCTGCTCCCCGAAGACCTTGACCAAGCCGTCCGCCTCGATGGCGAGAGTCTCAGCAGGTGTGTAAGAAGTCATGGCTACACCCTGCGGGGACGGCCTTGCACCCCCCTTGCACGGCTATTGCGTGCCCCGCGCAAGAGGTGATCACCGCGGTGCAAGCGGCCATCACCTCTGTGGAAGCGGACCGGCCCGCTCCGCTCAGTGCGTCGAATCCGCCAGCAGCAGCTGTCGCAGTTTGGCACGGTCGGGTTTGCCCGGACCCCGCAGCGGCAGTTCGTCCAGCACGGCCAGTTCGCGCGGGGCCGCGATGGCGTCGAGTTCGGCGACCACGTGGTCGCGCAGTTCGTCGAGGCTCGGTGCGGTGGCGCCCGGGGCCGCAACGATGGCGGCGGCCACGCGCTGGCCGAGGCGGTCGTCGGGCAGGCCCAGCACTACGCACTCGGAGACGGCCGGGTGAGTGATGAGGACGGCCTCGACGACCTGGGGGATGACCAGCAGACCGCCGGTCATGATCGCCTCGTCGAGGCGGCCGGTGATGGTCAGCACCCCATTGTCGAGGTGACCGGCGTCCTCGGTCCGGAACCAGCCGGGTTCGGCGAAGGCGGGGTGGTCGGGGATATTGCGGTAGCCCTTGGCGATGGTGTCGCCGCCGAGCAGCACCCGCCCGTCCTCGATGCGTACCCGGGTGCCCGTCAGCGGTACTCCCTCGTACACGCAGCCGCCGCAGGTCTCACTCATGCCGTAGGTGCGGAACACCTTGATGCCCGCCGCGCGGGCCCGGTCCAGCACCGGCTTGGGGGTGGCCGCGCCGCCGACCAGCACGCCGTCCAGGTCGGCCAGCGCCGCGGCGGCGGTCGGCTCGTCGAGGGCCTTGATCAGCTGGGTCGGGACCAGCGAGGTGTAGCGGCGCGGCCCGCGCATGCCGGCGATCGCGCCGACCAGGGCCTCGGGCAGGAAGCCGCCGGACACGTCCAGCACGGTGGGCTCGGTGCCGGCCAGAATGCTGCGCAGCAGCACCTGGATGCCCGCGATGTGGTGGGTCGGCAGGGCCAGCAGCCACTGTCCGGGCCCGCCCAGGCGCTCGTGGGTGGCATCGCCGCTGGCCCGCAGATTGGCCGCGGTGAGCATGGCGCCCTTGGGGTTTCCGGTGGTGCCGGAGGTGGTGACCACCAGGGCCACGTCGTCGTCGATCTCCTCGCCGGGGCGCAGGCTTCCGCTCAGGCGCTGGGCCTCGCGGCGGTCGGCGGTGGGAACCGGAAGCCAGGCCGGGCCGTTGCCCTCCAAGGCTTCTCGCAGATGCGGCAATACATCGCCCACCGCTGCGCCGGTGGGCATGGGGAGGATTCGGAGGGTATTGCTCACGTTCGCGATCGTGTCATTCCGTGGGGTGGCGGCGCGCGCTGGGGTCGGCGGCCGGATGTCGATGCTGCAGGGTCTCGTGCGGTCAGTCGGACGTCGGTGTCGCCAGCGGCCACCCACCGGCTGCGAGCCTGGAGGCCACCCGAGCGATATCGTCCTCGCCGGGCTGCTCCTTGGCAACTCGGGCAATCGCGGCCTCGATGTCGGCGCGCTCGATATCGGAGGCGGCCACCCGCTCGCGGATCAGTTCCTCCACCACCAGGTGCACCTCGTAATCGGTGAGCCGCCGGTGCAGGACCGCGAGCAGCGCCACATAGTCGGACTGCGGAATGCCCTGTGGGTATCCGGCTTTCAGCCAGTCCAGCACCTTCCGCAGGACGTTCTGCCGCGGCGGCGGGGTGCGGGCAGGGTCGGGGGCCGCCTGGTTCGTTCGTTCGGGGGTGCTCACGAGCGTGCCTTTCGATCAGGCGGCGTCACGCGCCGAGCAGGTGAATTCCGAGTCGGGAGGCCAGGAAGCCGCGTGCGATGAAGAGCACACCGGCGACCACCGTGATCATGACCACCGCGAAGCAGATCAGGGACGCGGCCAGCGCGGCGGTCCGGGTGGCTCCGGTCGCACCGTCGTCGACCTGGGAGCGGAAGCGAATGCCGACGGCGAACACGGTCGGCAGCCCGGCCCCGAAGATCAAGGCGGCCAGCATGACTCGCCACAGGTCGGAGAGGTTGTGCAGCAGGGTGTGCATCGCGGTCTCCTAGCCGATGCCGACGGTGTCGTCATTGCGGGTAGCAGCGGGGGCGGCACTTCGACCGTTCGCGGTGGCCGGGTCGGCCGTGCCACCCCACTCCTCGGTGACGTTGTGCGAGTTGACCACCGCGCGCTTGGACCGCAACCAGATGAACGCGGCCATGGCGATCAGCAGCGCCAGCACCACCAGCACGCCGGCCGTGCCGCCGAGGCCGTGCAGGATGGCCCAGCAGATCGAGCCCGCCACACCGGCCAGCGGCAGGGTCAGCACCCAGGCCACCACCATGCGGCCGAGCACGCCCCAGCGCACCTCCGCGCCCGGGCGTCCGATGCCGGAACCGAGGATGGATCCGGTGACCACCTGGGTGGTGGACAGCGGCAGGCCGAAGTGGGCCGAGGTGAGAATGATCGCCGCACTGGTGGATTCGGCGGCGAAGCCCTGCGGCGGCACGATGTCGACCAGGCCCTTGCCCAGGGTGCGAATGATGCGCCAGCCGCCGAGGCAGGTGCCGGCGGCCATGGCGATGGCGCAGGACACGATGACCCACAGCGGCAGCGGATCGCTGGCCTTGGCCGAGCCGTGCGCGATGAGCGCCAGGAAGATGATGCCCATGGTCTTCTGCGCGTCATTGGTGCCGTGCGCCAGCGAGACCAGGGAGGCGGTGCCGATCTGTCCCCAGCGGAAGCCGCGGGTGACGGTCTTCTCGTTGCTGCCGCGGGTGATCCGGTACACCACCCACGAGGCGATGGAGGCCACCAGCGCCGCCACGATCGGGGAGAGCACGGCCGGGATGATGATCTTGGCGAGCACACCCTTGCTGCCCGCCGTCCAGATCACCCCGTGCAGGCCCAGTGCCGCGATGGTCGAGCCGATGAGGCCACCGAACAGGGCGTGCGAGGAACTCGACGGCAAACCTAACAACCAGGTGAACAGATTCCACAGAATGCCGCCGACCAGTCCGGCGAAGACGATGTCCAGCAGAGCGCGGCCGCTCACCTCCGACAGGTCGACGATGCCCTCGGCGACCGTCGCGGCGACGGCGACGCTGAGGAACGCACCGACCAGATTCAGTGCTCCGGACAGGAGTACGGCGGTACGCGGGGCGAGGGCACCGGTGGCGATGGAGGTGGCCATCGCGTTCGCGGTGTCGTGAAATCCGTTTGTGAAGTCGAATGCCAAGGCTGTGCAAACAACGATCAGCAGAACGAGCAGTTCGGCAGACACGCCGACCAGTCTGCGTCATGCTCTTTACGCTCCGTTAACCGGTGCCCCCGGACGCATTTCACAGTTACCGCCGTGCTAAGGGGCGTTCCGCTGTGCTCAGTCGCCTCGGATGTCGCGCCGGAGCGGGTGATTCGCCGGCACCTCCACGAGCACCAGCGGCGTCCCCTCGGGATCGCGGATCCACATCTCGATCAATCCCCACGGTTCGCGCTCGGGCGCTCGGTCGATGAGCACCCCGCGCAGCGCGAGTTCCGCGGCGGCGTCGTCGCAGTCGCGCACCTGCAGCCAGATGGCTCCGGCGAACCCGCTCGGAGCACCGTCCGCGCGCCCGTGCCCGGCCACCTCGATCAGTGACTGCCCCGCGAAGAAGACCGTCCCACCCGGATACTCGCGGGCAATGGCCAGCTCCAGCGCGTCGCGATAGAACTCCACCGTCCGCTCGTAGTCGCGCGGCCGCAGGATTACCCGACTGCTCAGTATCTCCATGGGTGCAGCATGACAGCTTGCTGTTTGCTGTGGTCCGGGTTCGGCGTGGCACTTCCTGGGGGTCGGAGGCGGCGGCCCCGAATTCTCGCTGGGCTTCCGGGGGCGTAGCCCCTGAGAGTCAGGTCAGTTCAGAAGTACCAGGGGTAGGGTTTCCAGTCGGGCTCGCGCTTGTCGAGGAAGGCGTCGCGGCCCTCGACCGCTTCGTCGGTCATGTAGGCCAGGCGGGTCGCTTCACCGGCGAAGAGTTGCTGGCCGACCAGTCCGTCGTCGGTGAGATTGAACGCGTACTTCAGCATCCGGATGGCCTGCGGCGACTTGCCGAGAATCTCGGCGGTCCACTCCAGCGCGACGTCCTCGAGCTGCTCGTGATCCACGACCGCGTTGACCGCACCCATCTGGTGCATTTCCTGCGCGGTGTAGGGCCGCCCCAGGAAGAAGATCTCGCGAGCGAACTTCTGGCCCACCATCTTCGCGAGGTAGGCACTGCCGTATCCGGCGTCGAAGCTGCCCACGTCGGCGTCGGTCTGCTTGAACCGCGCGTGCTCGCGCGAGGCCAGGGTGAGGTCGCAGGTGACGTGCAGGCTGTGCCCGCCGCCCGCCGCCCAGCCGTTGACCAGCGCGATGACCACCTTGGGCATGAAACGGATGAGCCGCTGCACCTCGAGAATGTGCAGTCGCCCGGCGCGCGCCACATCCACGGTGTCAGCGGTGTCGCCCGAGGCGTACTGGTAGCCGCTGCGCCCGCGGATGCGCTGATCGCCGCCGGAGCAGAAGGCCCAGCCGCCGTCCCTGGGACTGGGGCCGTTCCCGGTGAGCAGCACCGCACCGACGTCGGGGCTCATACGGGCATGGTCGAGAGCGCGATACAACTCGTCGACAGTGTGCGGCCGGAAGGCATTGCGTACCTCGGGGCGATCGAAGGCGATCCGTACCGTGCCCTGCTCGACGTGCCGGTGGTACGTGATATCGGTGAGGTTCTCGAATCCCGGGACGGGCCGCCACAGCGTCGCATTGAAGGTCACGGGAGTGAACATACTGTTCCGGTTCCCGGCGTGGTGAAGGCCCACCGCAGTTCGGCGCGGTGTTTTGCGCGTCACCCCGGAGTACCGGCAGCGGAATTCGGCCATCCGACAAGCGCGCTGATTGTTAGCGGGCGGGGTTGTCCGAAGCTCGGCCGGACGCTGGCTATCGGTACCGAGAGAACTCCGACCGATCGGTAACCGAAAGTGAAACGCTGCCAATCGATTGCGGAGGGCTTACAGTGCTGTTGCTGCTGAGGCAGTAGCAGCGCATTGGCATCGTGTGTGCGGGGACACCGGTGCGTATAGTTGCGTGCGCTCGTTCATCGAAAATCTATCCGGAGGAACCTGAAAGTGGTTGCAGCACTGTCTGAATCCCTGCTCGATGACGCCAAGCGTCCGGCCTTCATCGCCGACGCGGAGAAGGTCCTTGACGAGGAGGTGTCGGACAAGGGCGGCGCGTCGGGCCTCGTCGTCAAGGGCGGCTACGCCGCGATCAAGAAGGTCAGCCCCTCGATTGTGAGTGACGCGCTGGAGTCCTTCGCGCCCAAGTTCGTCGAGCAGCTGGAGCCGTTCTGGGTGGAGTACAAGAACGGTGGCGCCGGGTCGTTCGCCGATCTGCTGGTCTCCAAGCAGGACGAGGTGGCCGACGCGCTGCTGTCGGTGACCGACGCGCGGGCCGAGGCGTCTTCGCGCCCGGCGCTGACCAAGGTCTACAACTCCATGCGCTCGTCGGCGAAGAAGCATGTCGCCGAGGCCCTTCCGCGCCTGGGTGACCTGGTCCAGAAGCACGCTGGTTAATCAAGAGCGACCGGTTCGCGGCCCGGCGAGGGGCCGCGAACAGTCATGGTCCGCGGCGCTGCCGCACGTGGACAGCGAATGCCCGCCGAGGTGGTTCGGGGGCACTCGCCTTCTTCCGGCCGGTGAGCCGGTTCAGCCCTGGGACCTGCCCACCCGCCAGTAGCCGGTGAAAGTGATGTCCGCCTTGGGGATTTCGCGCTCCTGTGCCAGCTGCCGCCGCACTCCCGCGGCCAGCTTCTGCTCGCCCGCGACGAAGGCGTAGACGCCCGCACCCGGCAGGTCCGCCCCGCGCACGGCGTCCGCCGCCAGTGCGCCGATCTCGCCGTGCGGATCCGTGCGGACCAGCCAGTTCACCTGTACGCCTTCGGGTTCGCCCAGTTCCTGCCGGTCCTCGGCGGATGGAAGCTCGAGATACGCCGCGCCCCTGGCGTCCCGTGGCAGCGATCGCAGCACGCCCGCGATCCCGGGTAGCGCGCTCTCGTCACCCACCAGCAGTGTCCAATCGCTGTGGTCGGGAGCCTGATACGTGATGCCCTCGTCCAGCAGGCCGACCTGGCAGCCGGGCGTGGCGCTGTTCGCCCACGCGGAGGCGGGGCTGTCGTCACCGTGTGAGACGAAATCGATGTCGATCTCGGCCGTGCTGCCGAACTCCCCGAAACCGGCCGCTCGGTAATCCCGCACCGTGTAGTTGCGCGCCAGCGGACGGTGTTCCTTGCCCATCATCAGGTACTGCGCGAACCAGCCGAGGTTGCTCGCGGAGGTGGGCAGGCGCAGGTTGCCGTCGCGTCCGGGCATGAACAGCCGGAACCACTGGTCGTAGCCCATTGCGGCGAATCCCGCCAGGCCCGGGCCGCCGAGGGTGACGCGGACGAAATGGGGGCTGATCCGTTTGCTGGCCAGGACCTCCGCGGTGAGGATCTCACGGTGCTCGGGCTTGACATGCTTGCTGCGCTTCGCCATTGAATTAGGTTAGCAAACCCTAACTTGCTGGCACGGGTGTGAGCGGGCCGACGCAGCACGGCAGGCCGCTGTCTGAGAGGCTGGAGGCGTGAATCCTTCGACAGCCCAGGCGCACGTCGTCGTCGACGAGCTCGCGCGTGGCGGAGTGCGGGATGTCGTCCTGTGCCCCGGATCGCGAAATGCGCCGCTGGCCTTCGCGTTACAGGCGGCCGACCAGGCCGGGCGGATCCGGCTGCACATGCGCATCGACGAGCGTTCCGCGGGCTTCCTGGCCGTCGGCCTGGCTGCCGCCAGTGGCCGCGCGGTGCCTGTCGTCATGACCTCCGGCACCGCCGTGGCCAATCTGGGCCCGGCCGTCCTCGAGGCCAACTACGCCCGCATCCCGCTGATCGTGCTGAGCGCGAACCGCCCGTACGAGATGCTCGGCACCGGGGCGAACCAGACCGTCGAGCAGTTCGGCCTCTTCGGCAGCCAGGTCCGCGCCGCCATCAGCCTGGGGCTGGCCGAGACCGAGCCCGGCGACGATCTGTACTCGAAGCAGAACAGCGTGTGGCGCTCCGCAGTCTGCCGCGTGCTGGCCGCCGCCCGCGGCACCCGCTCCGGCAATGCCGGGCCGGTGCACTTCGACATTCCGCTGCGCGAACCGCTGGTGCCGGACCTGGCCGCCGGTGACCCGCTGCCCCCGGGCCGGCAAGACGAAGAGCCCTGGACGGCAACGCAATACGCGACCCTCGATGTCCCGCTGGACATCGATCTGACCCCGGACACCGTGGTCATCTCCGGTCACGGCGCGGGCCATCGCCCCGAACTCGCGGCCCTGCCCACGGTCGCCGAACCCACCGCGCCCATGCACGGCCCGGCGCTGCATCCGCTGGCACTGCCACTGCTGCGGCCCCGGCAGGCCATCATCACCGGCCGGCCCACGCTGCACCGGCAGGTGTCGCGGGTGCTGTCGGACCCGGAGATCACCGTGTACGCGCTGACCACCGGCCCGCGCTGGCCCGATGTGTCCGGCAATGTGGTGGGCACCGGCACCCGCGCGGTCACCCACGGCGCGCCGCGGGCGGAGTGGCTGGAGCTGTGCCGGGATCTGAACGAGAAGGCCGTCACCGTGGTGCGCGCGGAGCTGGCCGGACACCCGAAGCCGACGGGTCTGCATGTCGCGGCCGTGGTGATGGACACCCTGCACGACGGCGACCAGCTGCTGCTCGGCGCCTCGAACCCGGTCCGCGACGCCGCGCTGGTCTCCCAGCCGCGGCCCGGCGTCCGGGTGCTGTCCAACCGCGGCGTGGCCGGCATCGACGGCACCGTCTCGGCGGCGGTCGGCGCGGCCCTCACCCATCCGGGCCGCACCGTCGCGCTCATGGGCGACCTCACCTTCCTGCACGACGCGTCCGGCCTGCTCATCGGCCCGGGCGAGCCGCGGCCGGAGGACCTCACCATCGTGGTCGCCAATGACGACGGCGGCGGCATCTTCGAACTGCTCGAGCAGGGCGACCCGCAGTACGCGGGTGTATTCGAGCGGGTCTTCGGCACCCCTCACGGCATGGATCTGGCCGCGCTGTGCGCCGCCTACCGGATTCCGCACCGGCAGGTCGATCCGGCGGAGCTGGCCGTCGAACTGACCAGCAACGCGCACGGGATGCGCGTGCTGGAGGTCGCCACCGAGCGGTCGAGCCTGCGAGAGCTGCACGCGACGGTGCGGGCGGGCGTATCGAATTAGGTTGGACGCGAACGGCCTCGGGTCAGTACCTGCTGCCGGCCTCGTCGTCGTAGTCGTCGTCCAGGGGCACGGGGATCGCCTGTTCGACGAGGTCCCCTTCGGAGGCGGTCCAGCCATTGTCGTCGGCGGGCAGCGATGTGATCTCGGAATCCGATTCCGGCGTTTCGGAGTTCACCTCGTCCGCCGCATAGGCGGGAGTGCTCTGCTCTACGTAGTCGGCCTCGGGCACTGCGTCGATGCGATCGATCATCGCTGGCTCCTCTCTGCCGAGGTGGGCGGCCGTGCAGCCGGGCACCTTCGAGCATCCCCCTGTTCCACCCCGGTCGGCAACCGTCCGGCAGCACTCGCCAGGCCTCACTCGCCCGGCAATGCCGCGTCCTCGGCGGGGTATTCGACCAGGGCCAGCACCCGGCCCGCCATGAACCGGGCGGTGCGGACAGAGCTGCCGGTTCGTGTCACCTCGCTGACCTCCACGATTCCCCGCGCGATGCGGGTCTCGATGCGGCGGCCCGCTCTGGTGGCAATGATTTCGTAGTTCCGAGATCCGTCGCCGGTGTCGACGACGATCTCCACGCGATCACCTTTCATCTATCAATTCTCCTCCCTACCAGCGTCTTTCGCCGCCGATACGGCCTAACGAACCGGTTGCGACGTCGCGCTGCAAGCACATTCCGGGCCACCGCGATGAATTCCGCAGCCCCGCCCCGTCCTTATCGGTGACCGGGCCGCACCGGGTGGTTCGGCATGTCCCCGGGAGGAACCATGACAGCTCCGGCATTCGATCTGGAGGCCGCCGCGGGTGCGGTGGAGGCGGTCGTCGCCGCCATCTCCGAGGCCGACTTCGACCGCCGCACACCGTCCGAGATCACCGTGCGCGACATGCTCGTTCACGTGGTGGGCTTCACCGAGGCCTTCCGGCAGGGCGCCACCAAGGAGATGATCGGCCGCTCCCAGCCGCCGGCGCCCGGGGCCGGGACGCTGCCCGAGGATTGGCGCGACCGGATTTCCGTGCAACTGAAGGCCCTGGTGGCCGCCTGGCGCGAGCCGGCGGCCTGGTCCGGCGAGACCGAGGTGGGCGGGGTGCTCGGTCCCGCGCAGCAGATGGCCATGTTCGCCCTGGACGAATTGGTGATCCACGGCTGGGATCTGGCCCGTGCGACCGGGCAGTCCTACGATCCTTCCCCGGCCGATCTGGCCGTGCTGCTCGGCATGCTGCGCGATACGCCCCGCGAGGGGATTCCGGGGCTCTTCGGTCCCGTCGTCGACATTCCTGCGGAGGCTCCGCTGTTCGATCGCGTGCTCGGGCTGACGGGCCGCGATCCGTCCTGGACCCGGGACTGATCCGCGCCTCGGGGCGCGGCCCGCGGGCGCGGCGAGGGGTGGCGCGCGCGGGCCTCAGGTCGCGGGCGTCCGCGGGGCCCGGTGCGCGGATGTCGCTGCGCCGGAGACGAATACGCCCTGTTCCGCGGCGACTGCGGCGGCCGTCGCCGCCGTGCTGATCGCCGCCTCGTCGACCGGATCGCCGCTGACCAGCAGGCGGTAGTAGAGCGGGGCCGAGACGGCGGAAAGCACTGCGCGCGGATCGGTTCCGGGTGGGACCTCGCCGCGCGCGACGGCCGCCTCGACGCAGGGGGACCATTCGGTCAGCCGGGTGTCGTAGAAGGCGCGCAGGGCCGCGGCGGCGGTGTCGTCGCTGGTGGCGGCGGCGATGACGGCCCGGAAGAGGCGGCCCTGCCGGGCATCGGTGAGCGTCTTCCCGACCAGCCGCGCATTGGCGAGCAGGTCCCCGCGCAGGCTGCCGGTATCGCTGTGGGGGAGTGAGGTTTCGGCCATGTCGGCCAGCAGGTCGGCGACCAGTCCCGCCGGGGTGCGCCAGCGGCGGTAGACGGTGGTCTTGCCGACCTCGGCGTGCGCGGCCACCTCGGCCAGATCGAGGGTGGCGAAGCCGCGGTCGGCGAGCAGGTCACCGGCGGCGCGCAGCACGGACTCGCGGATGCGGGCGGTGCGCCCGCCCGGGCGGACCGAGCCGGGGGTCGGGTCGGCATGGTCCGCTGTGGGCGTCTCGCGGCCCTCTGCGCGGGTGTCGCGGCTCATAACGGTTCTCCAGTTCCATTTGTGGCGAGACGAGTGTAGCGTCGGGCGAGTTAATGAAACTGCAGTTCCGTTAGGAGTATGGTCATGGAATACCGTCGGCTCGGTGCCTCGGGTCTGCTGGTTCCGGCATTGAGCTTCGGTGCGGGCACCTTCGGCGGCCGCGGCGAACTCTTCTCCGCCTGGGGTGATACCGACGCCCGGCAGGCCCGTCGCCTGGTGGACATCAGCCTGGACGCGGGCGTCACCCTGTTCGACACCGCCGACGTCTACTCCGACGGCGCCTCGGAAGAGGTGCTGGGCGAGGCGATCCGGGGCCGCCGCGATCAGCTGCTGCTCTCCACCAAGGCCTCGTTGCCCACCGGTCCCGGCCCGTCCGACGCCGGATCCGGTCGCGCCCGGCTGGTCTCGGCGGTCGAGGGCTCACTGAGGCGGCTCGGCACCGATCGCCTCGACCTGTTCCAGCTGCACGCCTTCGACGCGGGCACGCCGGTCGAGGAGGTGCTGGCGGCGCTCGACGAGCTGGTGCGCTCCGGCAAGATCCGCTATGTCGGCGCCTCCAATTTCGCGGGCTGGCAGCTCATGAAATCCCTTGCCGCCGCGGACCGGTACGGCTTCCCGCGTTATGTCGCGCACCAGGTCTACTACTCGTTGGTCGGCCGTGATTACGAGTGGGAACTGATGCCGCTCGGCCTGGATCAAGGGGTGAGCGCGGTGGTCTGGAGTCCGCTCGGCTGGGGCCGTCTCACCGGCAGAATCCGTCGCGGACAACCGCTTCCGGCCGGCAGCCGCCTGCACACCACGGCCGAGGCGGGCCCGCCGGTGCGCGACGAACTGCTCTACGACGTCGTGGACGTCCTCGACGAGATCGCCGCCGAAACCGGTCGCACGGTCCCGCAGATCGCCCTGAACTGGTTGCTGCGCCGGCCGAGCGTGGCCACGGTCATCGTGGGCGCGCGCAATGAGGAACAGCTGCGCCAGAATCTCGGAGCGGTCGGCTGGAGTCTCGACGCCGACCAGCTCGCCCGGCTGGACAAGGCGAGCGCGGTGACCCCGCCCTATCCCTACTACCCGTACTACCGGCTCCCGGACTTTGCCCGGCTCAATCCGCCGGCGGTGTAAGGGTTCACGGGTTCGGGAAGAGTCCCTGCGCGAGCACCGGCCAGGAGGTCTTCAGGTCGTCCTGCCAGTAACCCCAGATATGGGTGCCGCTGCCGCGGAACTCGAATGTCGCCGGAATGTTCAGGGATTCCAGGCGTTTCTGCAGAATCGCCGTGGACAGTTCGCAATTCGCTTCGATGAGGGAGCCCAGTGCCACGGTCTTGGGAGTGTCCGCGGGCGCTTCCATCCGGCCGCGCGCACCGGGCATGTCGAAGGCGCCCGGAATGCCGTTGCCGGTGGAGATGAAAAGGTTGGTGCCGCGCAGTTTCTCGGCATTGAGGGTGGGGTCGTTGGCCACCCACAGTGGTCCGCCCTCGGGGCCCCACATGTTCTCGACCTTGCCGCCGCCGTAGAGCTCGGTGACCATCTTGATGGCTTCCCGGGCCATCGGCGTGATGGTCTGGAAGAAGCCGCTGTACACGGCCGCGCTACGGAACAGCCCGGGATTGAAGATCACCGAATTCAGTACGGGCAGACCGGCCATCGAGATGCCGGCGATGGCATTGTTGCCACTGCTGGTCAGTGCGGCCGTCATCAATGGCGGCAATTCCTTGCCCAGGTAGGTCGACCATTTGTTGACCCCCAGCGCGCGGTCGGGCTGGAGCCAGTCGGTGTACCAGCTGAATCTGCCGCCGATGATCTGCACGACATTGATGTTCTTGTCGCTCAGGAAATCCAGTGCGTCGGTGCGCAATTGCCAGGTGGCGGCGTCCTCGCCGCCGCCGGCGCCATTGAGGAGGTAGAGGGTGGGGCGCGGCTCGGAGGCATCCGCCGGGCGCAGCACGTCGACCGGGAAGGTCTGGTTCATGGCGGCGGAGTAGACGGTGAAGGTGACGTGGCGGTCGTCGGTGACGGCCACGCTCTTGATGAAGGAGCCGTCGTCGGTCTTCATGTCCGGGACCGAGACGCCGGGTGCGGTGGGATCGTCCGCAACGGCGGGTACGGGGCCCGACAAGCCCAGTGCGGCGACGGTCGCGAGCACCGCCACCGTCAATCGTCCGGTGGCTCGACTGGTACGACGGTTCAAGGCACCTGCCCTCAGCGTTCCTGGCAACCGCCCCGGTGACGGCCCGCCCATCCACATGAGCCTGGACAGGCGAGTTACAAATACCACAGTTTCACATTTGTGGAGGCCGGAATCGGCGGACCGATGCCGCGGCGGGCAACCGGATCAGTACACGTCGCGTACGTAGCGCTTCTCGGCCACCAGCTGCTTCTTGAATGCCAGCGCGCCGTCCTCGCTGAGCTTGCCGTGAATGCGGGCAATCTTCAGCAGGGTGTCGTCCACATCCTTGGCCATGCGCGCGGCGTCACCGCACACATAGAAATGACCGCCCTCGCGCAACCACGCCCACAATTCCGCGCCATGCTCGATCATCCGGTGCTGCACATAGATCCGCTCGCGCTGATCCCGGGAGAACGCCAGATCCAGCCGGGTCAGGAATCCCGAACGGAACATGTCCTCGAGTTCGGCGCGGTAATAGAAATTGTCCTTGGCGTGCTGATCGCCGAAGAACAGCCAATTGCGACCCCGGCAGCCGAGGGCACGGCGCTCCTGGAGGAAACCGCGGAACGGCGCGATACCGGTACCCGGACCGACCATGATCATCGGCGCGTTCGGATCCAGCGGCGGCCGGAAATGCGGCGCCCGCTGCAGGAAGATCGGCACCTCCGCGTGGGCGCGATCGGCCAGGAACGTCGAGCTCACCCCGCCGCGCCGAGCCGCCGAACCGATGGCCGCCGGGTCGCCGTAGCGCACCACGCCGACCGTCAGCTGCACCTCGCGCGGACTCACCAGCGGACTCGACGAAATCGAATACTGGCGCGGCTGCAGCTTTTTCAGCGTGCCCAGCCACTCCACCAGATCGGCCCGCACCGGGAAATCGCGCAGCACGTCGACCGCCTGCCGATCCCACAGATACCCGTCCAGCTCATTGCGATTGTCCCGGCGCAGCAGCTTGGCCAGCCACGGGCTGGCATTGTGCTCGGCCACGAACGACAGCAGATCCGTGCTCACCCGCGTGATGTCGTAGCGCGTCCGCAGCGCCTCGGCCAGCGCCACCTCACCGTCCTCGACCTCGATGAGCCGCCGCCCCTCCAGACCGGTTACCGCCAGCCACTCCGCCACCAGCGCTTCACAATTCGCGGGCCGCACCCCGAGCGAATCCCCGACCTCGTAGGTCGCCTCGGGATCACTCAGATCGAAACCGAACTGCCGTACCTCTTTTCCGGAACCGTCCCGCGAAAGCAGTTCATTGCGGACCAATTTCGCCAGTACCGGCGAATTCCGTGTGAAAGGCGCGGCGGCGGTCGCGCGTGTCCGCCGCCCCGGCGCGAGGCCGGTGATCGTGCCGGATCCGGCCCGCGGTGCGGTGGACCCCGGCGTGATCGCATCGGACCGGTGCGGCCGGGCCGACCCGGCCGCGCCATGTCGGCCATCACCGCCCGTGGGAGTGGAATTCGGGCCGAAGCCCGGGGAACCCCACCCCGGCGGCACATCGCCGGGCCGGGCGGCCGAACCATCCGAATTCTGAACACCCGCTGCGGGCCCGCCGAACCCGGTGACGCCGCCCGACCGGTCGAGATTGCTGCCGCGGCCCGGTGTGGTGCCGGCTCCACCGGCGGAACCGTCGTCCGGTCCCGAACCAGCCGACGTGGCGGCGTGGTCCGCGATCTGGGCGAGGATGTCGGCCACGGCGTCGAACCAGGCCGCGGACAGGTCCTCGTGATCGGGTTCGCTGTCGACGCGCGGCAACAGGCGGGTGGCTCCGCGCTTCTCGAACAGTTCGTCCAGTTTGCGGCCGTGGCCACAGAAGTCGTCGTACGAGGAATCGCCCAGCGCGAAGACCGCGTACCGCATGCCGGTCAGCCGGATCGCGCTGTCGTTCAGGCGTTCCCAGAAGTCCGCGCCATTGTCGGGCGGTCCGCCGTCGCCGAAGGTGCTGCTGATGACCAGCACATCACCTGTCAGGTCGGACAGTTCGGCGGAATCCATGTCCAGCAGGCGCGGTGTGGATCCCGAATCGGCCAGATAGGTCGCCAGGGCGGCGGCCAGTTCCTCCGCCGTCCCGGTCTGCGACGCCCACAGCACGGTCACCGTGCGGGTCGCCGCGGTCGTGGCCGCACCCGTGGTGTCCGACGGGCTGCCGCCCACTGCACCGTCGAGCGCCGGTGAGTAGTGCTGCGCCCCACGCGAATACATGCCGCCCAGCAGTCCGTCGATCCACACCCGGCTGCGCTCCGAGATCGGCGCGGTCTCGGGCAGCACCGGGACGCCACTGACCGGCAGGCTCTGCAGCGCCGCGAGATATCCACCGAGATAGATGCGCTCGGTCTCGGTCAGCGTCGGTGCGACACCGGTCTCCAACCCGAGCATGAGCGCCAGGGGATGCGGTCCGCTCGCGGTACCGGGGGCGACAGCAGCCGACCGGTCGGGTTCCCCGGAGCCCGCGATGAACGGTGCGCCGAAACCCGCCGGCACCGAACCGGTGAGGCCGGAGCCACTACCCGCCCCGACCGGATAGCGGTCCGCGGACGACGGGTCGGCGTGCGCGGCGCGGCGGCCGCCGGCATCGGCGACGCGGCCGGTCAGCCCGCCCTCGCTGCCGGCGCCATCGGGCGCCGCCGCGGTCAGGGCCGCCACCTTCCGCAGCCGGACCGCGCAGGCCTTGAACTCGGGTTGCAGGGAGATCGGGTCGACCGCGTCGTTGGTGACGGCATTGATGGTCAGGTATTCGCCCTGCTCGTCGTTCCAGTGGAACGGGGCGAAGCAGGTGCCGGGGAGGACGCGGTCGCTCACCTGGACGGGCAGCACGGCGCGGCCGCGGCGGGAGGTGATTTCGAGCTGGTCGCCCGCGTGCACCTCGAGGCGGGCGGCGTCCCCGGGGTGGATTTCCAGGAAGGGCTTGCCATTGAGCTTGGTCAGTTTCGCCACCTTCCCGGTTTTGGTCATGGTGTGCCACTGGTGTTGCAGGCGGCCGGTATTGAGCACGAACGGGTGATCCTCGTCCGGCATCTCGTCGGGCAGCAGGTGCGGGCGCGCCCAGAACACGGCCTTGCGGCTGGGTGTGGCGAATGCCAGTCGCGGGGTGTGCCCGTGCTCGTCGGTGTGCGGGGTCTGGCTGACCCCGTCATTCAGGTAGCGAATCGGGTTGCGGCGCTGGGCCGGATCGGGGCACGGCCACTGCGCGGGCCCGGCCCGCAGCCCGTCGTAGTCGATGCCGCGCAGGTCGTAGCCGGTGGCCGGGTTGGCGAATCGCCGGATCTCGTCGAAGATCTCGGCGCTGGAGGCGTATTCGAACCCGGGGAAGCCGAGCGCCGTCGCGACCTGCGCGATGAGCTGCCAGTCCGGACGCGCGTCGCCGATCGGCTCCACCGACTGCTGCAGCAGGGTCAGGTTGCGTTCCGAGTTCACCTGCACCCCGTCGGCCTCGGCCCACAGGGTGGCGGGCAGCAGCAGGTCGGCGTAGGCGTTGGTGGCGGTGTCGGTGAACACGTCCTGGGCGATCACCAGCTCGGCGGTCTCCAGCCCGGCGATGACGGTGCGCCGATTCGCCATGGAGGCAACGGGATTGCTGCACATGATCCAGCAGGCTTTGATCTTCCCGTCGGCCAGTTCCCGGAACATCTCGATGGAGCCGGGCCCGGCCTCGGCGCGAATGGTGCCCGGCGCCAGCCCCCATTCGGCCTCCACGAAGGCCCGGTCGGCGTCGGCGAGCACGCTGCGTTGTCCCGGCAATCCCGGTCCCATGTAACCCATTTCGCGCCCGCCCATGGCATTGGGCTGCCCGGTGAGCGAGAAGGGCCCGCTGCCGGTCCGGCAGATGGCACCGGTGGCCAGGTGCAGGTTGATGATGGCGTTACTGGCCCAGGTGCCGTGCGTGGACTGGTTGATCCCCATGGTCCACAGCGACATCCATTCGCCGGCCGCGCCGATCCAGGCGGCGGCGGTGTGGATGTCGGCCTCGGGAATGCCGGTTTCTTCGGACACCATCGACGGGGTGTATGCGGCGAGGAACTCGGGCATGCCCGCCCAGTTCTCGGTGTGCTCGGCGATGAATTCGGCGTCGATGTCGCCGTTCTCGACCAGCAGGTGCAGCAGCCCGTTAAGCAGCGCGAGATCCGTGCCCGGCTTGATCTGGAGGAACAGGTCGGCGCGCGCCGCGGTGTCGGTGCGCCGCGGATCCACCACGATCAGCTTGGCGCCCGCCTTGAGCCGGTCGGCCATGCGCAGGAACAGGATGGGGTGGCAGTCGGCCATATTCGCGCCGATGACGAAGAACAGGTCGGCATGATCGAGGTCGTCGTAGGACCCGGGCGGCCCGTCCGCGCCCAGCGACAGCTTGTACCCGCTGGCCGCGCTGGCCATGCACAGCCGCGAGTTGGCCTCCATGTGCACGGTGCGCAGGTGGCCCTTGGCGAGTTTGGTGGCCAGATACTGGGCCTCGATCGACAGCTGGCCGGACACGTAGAGAGCGATGGCGTCCGGTCCGTCTGTGTCGAGAATCACGCGAAGCCGCTGTGCGGCTTCGTGAATCGCCTCGTCGACGGGCATGGGCACCGGCGGCTGGCCGCGTTCGGGCCGGCGGTAGGCGGTCTCCATGCGGCCGGGCGCGGCCATCAGTTCGGCGTGCGTATTGCCCTTGGTGCACAGCCGCCCGGCATTGACCGGGTGGTCCTTGTCGCCCTTCACCTTGGCGATCGCGGGCAGTCCGTGTGTCCCGGTCTTGGTTTCGACGGTGATGCCGCAGCCCACCCCGCAGTACGAGCACGCGGTCCGGGTGCTCGTCGGGGGAGTGGGCTGTTCCGGCATGGTTCCGAGTTAAGCCACCCCGGGTTGCAGTGGATTTACCGAACGTTATCGCCAGATGACAATCCACCTCACAGCCGTCTTTCGTGACCGTGAGGCCCAGGTCGGGACGCTGCCGTGAGCAATGCCACAGGTCAGCGCTCCGGACTCGGTTCCGCTCAGCCCAGCTTGTACGCCCGGTGCAGGGCCACGGCCCCGCCCGAGAGATTGCGCCACTGCACCGAGGACCACCCGGCGTCGGCGATCCGCAGCGCCAGCTGCGGCTGGTTCGGCCACTCCCGAATCGACTCGGCCAGATACACGTAGGCGTCCGGATTGCTGGAGACCGCGCGCGCCAGCGGCGGCAGCGCCCGCATCAGGTACTCCATGTAGATGGTCCGGAAGGGTTCCCAGGTCGGTGTGGAGAACTCGGCCACCACCAGCCGCCCGCCGGGCTTGGTGACGCGCAGCATCTCGCGCAGCGCCAGATCCGGGTCGGCCACATTGCGCAGGCCGTAGGCGATGGTCACCGCGTCGAAGGAGTCGTCGGCGAAGGGCAGTGCCATGGCGTCGGCGGCGACCATGGGCACATTGCGGTGCCGTCCGGCCGACAGCATGCCTTGGGAGAAGTCCGCGGCCAGCACCCACGCGCCCGACTTGGACAGGTCCAGGGTGGAGACGCCGGTCCCCGCCGCCAGATCCAGCACCCGCTCGCCGGGCCGCAGGCCCAGTGCCTTGCGCGTCACCCAGCGCCAATACCTGTCCTGGCCAACGGAGATCACCGAATTGGTCAGGTCGTACCGCTTGGCGACACCGTCGAACATGGACGCGACGTCGCGCGGCTGCTTGTCCAGCTGGGCCCGAAACGATGCTCTGTTAATTTTGCCCTCCGCTTCGCTCCGGGCGGGTTCGCGGCCCCGGAGGTCTCGATTCTTCCCTCCTCCGCTCCTCCGCTTCGCTCCCCGTCTCGCTCCAAGGCGCTGGCCTGTGGAGCCGCAGTCCAGAATCGAGACGGGCCGCGAACCTGTGGGTGGTGGCCGGGTTCTTCTACCGCCGCAGCCTAGTTCGCAGCCGTGCCCGCAGCGCGCCCAGCCACCGGGTCGGGGGCGAGCCGAGCAACCACAGCGCGGGAATGGCGACGGCCCAGGAGACCACGATGACCGACAGCGCCGGGATGATCGCGACACGCGCATCGCGACCCGCCACGCGTACGAGATCGGGATCACTGCGCCGGTATTCGACATTGATGCGTTCGCCGACGGTCAGTTTGGTGGGGTACAGCACCCCGGTCTTCGGATTGTGCGTCTCGCCGTCGGGCGTCACGAAGATGACCGCGGACCGCAGCGTGCCCGCCGAGAGGACTTCGGCGCTGGTCACGCCCTTGTCGGAGTTGATCAGGTGGTCGTCGCGCCAGGCCGCCAGCACCAGCAGCACGGCCAGGAAGCTGATGGTGGCCGCGGCGATCACGACCCCGATCCGAGCCCGCCGCAACCGAACCGCCCGCCGCTGTTCAGCGCTATGAGACTGGCTAGTTTCCGACACTTCAGCAGGCTATTCCATCGCTGGACTACGGTCTTCGCCATGTCCCGAAAATTCAGCTTCACCGTGCAGTACAGCGTTCCGGTCGAAGAGCTTCACCGGGCACTGACCAATGACGAGATGTGGCAGGCCCGCTTCGCCGAGGCGACCACCGCCACACTCGAGCTCACCCACCCGGACGGCCCAGGCACCATCCGGATCCACATGACCGAGAAGGTGTCCGAGGACCAGATTCCCGGCATCGTCAAGAAGGTTCTCAAGAGCGAGCTCATGCTCGAGCGCACCGACACCTGGGGCCCGCTCGCGGACGGCGTCGCCAAGGGTGCCTTC
Organism: Nocardia sp. NPDC101769; assembly: GCF_044766925.1. Classification (NCBI taxonomy): domain Bacteria; kingdom Bacillati; phylum Actinomycetota; class Actinomycetes; order Mycobacteriales; family Nocardiaceae; genus Nocardia; species Nocardia sp. NPDC101769. The sequence continues at coordinate 53,123 of NZ_JBIWMX010000017.1, forward strand.
AGCGGCCGCTCGGGCGGCATCACCACCAATCTGGCGGGCACGTTCGAATTGCGACCCATCGCCGGAGGTTCCGAGATCGAGGCCACCGGCGCGGTGGACGTGAAGGTCCCGCTGGTCGGCGGGGCCATCGAACCGCTGGTCGAGAACCTGTTCAAGAGGATCATCAACAGCGAGCGCAAGTCCGTCGAATCCTGGTTCGCCGCGCAGATCGCCTGATCCCGGTAAACCGTGGATGCGGGGGTGGTCCCGCATCCACGGGAGGTGTTCGATTGCCCTCCGCTTCGCTCCGGGCGGGTTCGCGGCCAAGGCGCAGGCCCATGGAGCCGGAAGTTCGGTCTTCCCTCCTCCGCTTCGCTCCCCCGCTCCAAGCGCGGGGAGGCGGAGCGCAGTCCAGACCGAGCCGGGCCGCGAACGTTCAGCGGTCATCATCGAGCGAACGTTCAGCGGTCATTCGAGAGGCGTCGTCGCTCGTCCGGCTTACTGTCGGTGATTGGTTACTGTGGGCCGAACTGGGCCGTGGCGGGGTCGAATTCGCGGGGTTCGACGAGGACCAGCCAGTTGCCGGAGTTGTCGCGGATGATGGCCTCGACGCCGTAGGGGCGTTCCGACGGCGGCTGCACGAACTCCACGTTCTTGGCGGTGAGTTCCTCGAAGGCCTTCTGGCAGTTGTCGGTTCGCAGGCCCAGCGCGCCGTGCGTGCCGTTGGCCATGGACCGCCGGATGGCCTCGGCGAGATTGTCGTCCAGCGGGGGACCGGGGATCATCAGCGTGATCTCCAGCTCCGGATGGTTCGGGTGCACCACGGTCACCCAGCGGAAGCCGTTGTCGCCCATGGTCACATCGCTGGCCTCCACGAAACCCAGTTTCTCGATGTACCACTGCTTCGCGGCGGTCTGATCGATCACGTACACGGTCACGAGCGAGACATTGGTGATGGTCGTCATGCCTCGAGCCTATGGACGGCCGGCCCGCGCGGGCTTCTCCGAAATTGCGCGTTTCCGTGCCGGGCCGATTCGCGTCCGGATAGCCGAGTTCACACACTCGGAACCTCGGTGAGCCTGCCGTAACAGCTGCGCAATGGATCTGAAAGCCGAGATCAACATTCGGTGACCACCCTCGAATCGGGAAAAAGCTCGTGACGAGCCCGAACGAGGAGTGCCGGTGGTTCAAGTCGAAACACCCGCGGCCGATGCGGTCGCCGCGTCGAAAGAGACGCTGGAGGATTACACGCTGCGGTTCGCACCCCGCAGCTACCGCAAATGGAGTCCGGCGGTGGTCGGCGTCTCGGCGCTCGGCGGCATCGCCTACCTGGCCGACTTCTCCATCGGCGCGAACATCGGCATCGCCAACGGCACCGGCAACGCCCTGCTGGGCATCGGCATCTTCGCAATCGTGGTCATGCTCACCGGCTTCCCGCTGGCCTACTACGCGGCGCGCTACAACATCGACCTGGACCTGATCACCCGCGGCAGCGGCTTCGGTTACTACGGGTCGGTGGTGACGAACATCGTGTTCGCCTCCTTCACCTTCATCTTCTTCGCCCTCGAGGGTTCGATCATGGCGCAGGGCCTGAAACTCGGCCTGCACGTGCCGCTGCCGATCGGCTACCTGGTGTCCACGGTGATGATCTTCCCGCTGGTCATCTACGGCATGAACACCCTGGCCAAGCTGCAGGTGTGGACCACTCCGCTGTGGCTGATCCTGATGGTGCTGCCGTTCGGCTTCCTGCTGGTGCGCCACCCGGACTCGGTCGGCACCTTCCTGTCCTACGGCGGCCAGGACGGCAAGGGCGTGAGCCTGTCCGGCGCGCTGCTGGCCGCCGGCGTCTGCCTCTCGCTCATCGCACAGATCGCCGAGCAGATCGACTACCTGCGCTTCATGCCGCCCCGGACCCCGGAGAACGCCCGGAGGTGGTGGGGCTGGATGCTGCTGGCCGGACCCGGTTGGGTGATCTTCGGCGCCATCAAGCAGGTGGTCGGCCTGTTCCTGGCGGTCTACCTGATCGCGAATCTGCCCGGCGCGCAGAACATCGCCAACCAGCCGGTGCACCAGTTCCTCGAGATCTACCGCGACATGATGCCGTCCTGGCTGGCCATGACCCTGGCCGTGGCGCTGGTCGTCATCAGCCAGATCAAGATCAATGTGACCAATGCGTATTCGGGTTCGCTGGCGTGGACCAACTCCTTCACCCGCGTCACCAAGACCTACCCGGGCCGCATCGTCTTCCTCGGCCTGAACCTGGCCATCGCGTTGATCCTGATGGAAGCCAACATGTTCGACTTCCTCAACAGCATCCTCGGCTTCTACGCCAACTGCGGCATCGCCTGGATCGTCACCGTCGCAACGGATATCGCGATCAACAAGTACGTGCTGAAGATCTCGCCCAAGGAGCCGGAGTTCCGGCGTGGCATGCTCTACGACTTCAACCCGGTCGGCCTGGTCGGTTTCGGGCTGTCGGCGGCGTTGTCGATCATGACCTTCTTCGGCATCTTCGGCGAGACCCTGAAACCGTACTCGCCCATTGTGGCCGTGGTGGTTTCGTTCCTGGCGACCCCGCTGACCGCGATCCTCACCAAGGGCAAGTACTACCTGCGCCGCGACCACGACGGCATCGAGCTGCCCATGTTCGACGAGCACGGCAACCCGTCGGGGGAGACCCTTACCTGCGCCGTCACCGGCATGGAATTCGAGCGCCCGGACATGATCGCCTCGGCGGTCCCGGGACCCGAGGGCGAGATCCAGTACATCAGCTCGCTGGCGCTCTCGACCGACAAGACCGGCACTCACGTCCTGCCGTCGAAATAGCTGCTACACAGGCGGTTTCCGATCCGAGAGACCGTGCATGAAGACGTAGCAACCCGGGATATGGGGTGCGCCCTCGGCCGCGAATTTCGCTTGATACTCCGAGGGCGACATCCCCACCAGCTCGGTGAATTTGCTGCTGAACGACCCGAGACTGCTGTAGCCGACGAGCATGCAGGCCTCGGTCACCGTCACGTTGGTGGCGCGCAACAGATCCTGTGCCCGCTCGATCCGGCGCTCGGCCAGATACACCGCGGGCGTCTTGCCGTAGGTCGCCGCGAAACATCGCAGGAAGTGATACTTCGACACCCCCGCGGCCGCCGCCAGACTGTCCAGATCCAACCGCTCCGCGTAGTGCCGGTCGGCCAGATCCCGCGCTCGCCGCAGATGCGGCAGCAGCTCTTCGGGAACCGGCCGGGCGCTCACGAGAACGGCTGGATCTTGTCGAAACGCAGAGAGGCCCGGCCCGCACCCCGCCACAGCCGGGCGGTCAGGTCCACGTCCTCGTCGGTGACCAGATTGCCCATCACCCGGACCGCGGTGCGCTGCAACAGCTTCGACCGCATCATCGGCGGCCCGCCCAGCGGCACCGTGCGCGGGTGGGTGGCCAGCCCCGCCAGCCGCCGCGCCACCGAATAGGTGCGGCCGTAGCGTTCCCGCAGCAACTCCGGCCAGATACGGGTCAGATCGTGCTGGTCCAGGATTCCGGCGAGCATGTGCCCGCCCTCCAGACCGTAGTCGATGCCCTCGCCATTGAGCGGGTTCACGCACCCGGCCGCGTCGCCCACCAGCGCCCAGTTGCGCCCGGACAGATTCGACACCGCGCCGCCCATGGGCAGCAGCGCCGACGCCACCGCCCGCGCCTCGCCCTCGAATGCCCACTCCGCGCGGCGTTCCGAAACATAGTGCTGCAGCAGCGGTTTCAAGGCGATATGCGACGGACGCTTTTCGGTGGCCAGCGAGCCGACGCCGATATTCACCTCGCCATTGCCGAGCGGGAAAACCCAGCCGTATCCGGGAATCAATTCCCCGTTCGCACTCCGCAATTCGAGATGCGAGGTGATCCACTCGTCGTCACTGCGCTCGGACTTGATGTAGGCGCGCGCCGCGGTCCCGTACGCGTACTGGCGATGCCAGGTGCGGCCCAGCAGTTTTCCGACGGGGGAGCGCACGCCGTCGGCCACGATGAGGATGTCGCACGACACCGCCCGCAGGCCGGCGTCGGTCTTGACGGTCACCCCGGTGACCCGGTCGCCCTCGCGGGCCACCTCCACCACCTTGACCCCGTCCACCATCCGCACGCCCGACTTGATCGCGGTCTCGCGCAGCTTGTCGTCGAGTTCGGTTCGCGGAACGGCGCTTCCGTAGCTGGGGAACGACCCGTCCGGCCAGGGCAACAGCGCCTCCCGCCCGAACCCGGCCATCCGCAGGCCGCGATTGACCGTGTGCGCCCGCACCCAGTCGCCCAGCCCGAGATGCTCGAGTTCGGCGGTGGCACGCGGGGTCAGTCCGTCACCGCAGGTCTTGTCGCGCGGGAACACCGCGGAATCGGTCAGCAGCACGTCCCGGCCCATCCGCGCGGCCCAGGCGGCCGCCGCGGACCCGGCAGGCCCCGCCCCGACCACCAGGACCTCGGCGTGCGCCGGCAGAGCGGTGTCTGATTTGCCCTCCGCTCCGCCCCGGGCGGGGTTCGCGGCCCTGGAGGTCTCGTTGTTCCCTCCCTCCGCTCCTCCGCTGCGCTCCGTCGCTCCGCTCAGTCCGGAACGAGCGCTCCGCCTCCCCGCGCTTGGGCCGCGGACCTGCAGGCGCGGCATACTCGGGTCGTCATCCGGTGAGCGCATGGCGTCAATACTTGCAGCACATCACAATCGCTGTCGACGCGGTCCGCTCCGCCACGGATCCCCCAACACGGACCACCCGAACAAGATCCGCCGAAAGGTTCGCGGCCGTCTCGATTCTGGACCGACGGAGCGGGGGAGCGAAGCGGAGGAGGGAAGAATCGAGACCTCCAGGGCCGCGAACCCCGCCCGGAGCGAAGCGGAGGGCAATCAGACACGGACTGCCCGAACAAGATCCGCCCAAAGGTTCGCGGCCCGTCTCGTTCTGGACTGACGGAGCGGGGGAGCGAAGCGGAGGAGCGGAGGAGGGAAGAATCGAGACCTCGGGGCCGCGAACCCGCCCGGAGCGAAGCGGAGGGCAATTGGACACAGGCAATTGGACACAGCAGTGTTTCGTGCGTCGCACTACGGTGGTGTCCATAGGGGGTGATCGGTCCACACGCTAGGTTCTTTGGCGTGGGGTCGGACGCGGCACTGGGAGATGAAATGAGCGCATCAGCTGTGAGCGAGGAGAGCACCGTGGTCGCGGGGGTGGATCTGGGCGATCCCGAGCTCGCGGCGACCGTGCGCAAGGGCCTGATCGAGGTCGAGGATCTGCTGATCACCGAGCTGTCCGACGGCGAGGAGTTCCTGCAGGAAGCGGCGCTGCACCTGGCCAAGGCCGGCGGCAAGCGGTTCCGTCCCCTGTTCACCATCCTGACCGGTCAGCTGGGCCCCGACCCGACCAGCCCCGACCTGGTCACCGCCGGCACCGTGGTGGAGCTCGTGCACCTGGCCACCCTGTACCACGACGACGTCATGGACGAGGCGTCCATGCGCCGCGGCGCGCCCAGCGTGAACTCGCGCTGGGGCAACAGCGTCGCCATCCTGGCCGGCGACTACCTGTTCGCCCACGCGTCGCGACTGGTCTCCACCCTCGGCCCGGACGCGGTCCGCATCATCGCCGAGACCTTCGCCGAGCTGGTCACCGGCCAGATGCGCGAGACCATCGGCGCCCGGCAGTCCCAGGACCCGGTCGAGCACTACCTGCGCGTGGTCTGGGAGAAGACCGGTTCGCTGATCGCCGCCGCCGGCCGTTTCGGCGGTACCTTCTCCGGCGCGGATCGCGACCACGTGGAGCGGCTGGCCCGCCTCGGCGACGCCGTGGGCACCGCCTTCCAGATCGCCGACGACATCATCGACATCTCCTCGGTGTCCGAGCAGTCCGGCAAGACCCCCGGCACCGACCTGCGCGAGGGCGTCCACACCCTGCCGGTCCTCTACGCCCTGCGCGACGAGGGCGCCGAGGGCGACCACCTGCGCAAGCTGCTGGCCCGCCCGCTGGAGACCGACGCCGAGGTCGACGAGGCCCTGTACCTGCTGTCCCGCTCCCGCGGCCTGGTGCTGGCCAAGGAGAAGCTGCACGGCTACGCCGACATCGCCCACGCCGAACTCTCCGCCCTGCCCGCCGGCCCGGCCAACGAGGCCCTGGAACACCTGGTCCGCTACACCATCGAACGCGTCGGCTGAGGATCCCGGGGAACCCCTCCGTGACATCCATCGTTGATCTGGTGTACCTGCCCTGATGGGCACAGCAACGTGGTTCGCGGCTCGTCTCGTTCTGGACTGACGGAGCGGGGGAGCGAAGCGGAGGAGCGGAGGAGCGGAGGAGGGAAGAACGAGACCTCCAGGGCCGCGAACCCGCCCGGAGCGAAGCGGAGGGCAAAAATGCACAGTCACGGGTATGCGAACGGGTTGAAGACGTTCGGGCTGCTGGTAGGGATGTCGGCGCTGATCGTGTTCGTGGGAGCGATGTTCCGCAATCCCACGATCCTGATCCTGTCGATCGTGCTGGCCGTGGGCATGAATGCCTACGCCTACTTCAACAGCGACAAGCTGGCGTTGAAGGCCATGCACGCGCAGCCGGTGACGGAGCTGGAGGCCCCGGCCATGTATCGCATCGTGCGCGAGTTGGCCACGGCCGCACGGCAACCCATGCCGCGCCTCTACATCAGCCCCACCAATGCGCCGAATGCCTTTGCCACCGGCCGCAATCCGCGCAATGCCGCGGTCTGCTGCACCACCGGCATCCTGCAGATCCTCGACGAGCGGGAACTGCGCGCGGTGCTGGGCCACGAACTGTCGCACGTCTACAACCGCGACATCCTGATCTCGTCGGTGGCCGGCGCGCTCGCCTCGGTCATTTCCGGCCTGGCCAACCTGGCCTTCTTCGCGGGCGCCTTCGGCGGCAGCCGGGACGGCGAGGGCCCGAATATCATTGGCATCCTGCTGGTTTCGCTGCTGGGCCCGATCGCGGCCTCGCTCATCAAACTCGCCGTGTCCCGCTCCCGGGAGTACCAGGCCGACCAGGACGGCGCCGAACTCACCGGCGACCCCCTGGCCCTCGCGTCGGCCCTGCGCAAGCTGGAACGCGGCACCCAGGCCGCCCCGCTGCCCCCCGAACCCCAGCTGACCGCTCAGTCGCACCTGATGATCGCCAACCCGTTCCGCAACGGCGATCGGATGGCCCGCTGGTTCTCCACCCACCCCCCGATGGCGGACCGTATCGCCCGCCTCGAGGAGATGGCTGGTGGAAACCGCAATTACTAGCGGTAGTTCACGAACTGCAGGGCGATATCGAAGTCGCCGCCCTTCAGCAGCGAGATGACCGCCTGCAGATCGTCGCGGCTCTTGCTGCTGACCCGCAGTTCCTCGCCCTGGATCTGCGCCTTGACGCCCTTGGGACCTTCGTCACGGATCTTCTTGGCGATCTTCTTCGCATTCTCCGTGGTGATGCCCTGCACCAGGGTTCCTGTGATCTTGTACACCTTGCCGGAGGCCTGCGGATCACCCGCGTCGAACGCCTTGAGCGAGATGTCGCGGCGAATCAGCTTCTCCTTGAACACATCCAGGGCGGCCTTGACGCGATCCTCCGACTCGGCGCTGAGGATGATCTTCTCCTCGCCCGACCATTCGATGCTCGCACCGGTGCCCCGGAAGTCGTAGCGCTGGCTCAGCTCCTTGGCGGCCTGGTTCAGGGCGTTGTCCACCTCCTGGCGATCGATCTTGCTGACGACATCGAACGACGAATCCGCCACACTCTTCTCCTGTCCGAGACTCGGATATTCGGGATGTTCCACGCCGACGCTAGCCCCTTCGGCATGGCTGTATCCAGCCGGTTTGCATTCCGGGCGTGGGTTCGTTGTATTCTGCTGGAGCGCTGCAAGGCGTACCCCGGCGGATTGCCCGAGCGGCCAAAGGGAGCTGACTGTAAATCAGCCGCGTAATGCTTCGGAGGTTCAAATCCTTCATCCGCCACCAGAGAGCCCCGTGGACAAGATCCACGGGGCTCTTTGCTTTTGGCCTCCACTCCCTCCGCTCCGCTCCGGCGGGTTCGCGGCCGAGGCGTAGGTCCATGGAGCCGGAAGCTCGATTCTTCCCTTCTCCGCTGCTTCGCTTCGCTCCCCCGCTCCAGGGCGGAGGTCTATCGAGCCGCAGTCCGGAATCGAGCCGGGCCGCGAACCTGCGAGTGTTCGAAATGTCCTCTGACCACACGGTTTGGATAGTCGGCGAGGATGTGTGTAATCTCGTTCAAGTCGTCAGCGCCCCGGCCGAGACCGGAGCAAGACAGACACGCCCCCTTAGCTCAGTCGGCAGAGCGTTTCCATGGTAAGGAAAAGGTCAACGGTTCGATTCCGTTAGGGGGCTCGCCGGATTGCCGGTGGTGACCGACTCGGCGTCTCGTTGCAGGACCCGGGACCTTCCCGCCGTCAGTACCGACAACAGATGGCGGTGTAGCTCAGTCGGTAGAGCAAACGACTCATAATCGTTGTGTCGCCGGTTCAAGTCCGGCCATCGCTACATACTGATATCCCAATCAGGCTGACCGGAAAGAAGGCAATCGTGGCCGCGAAGTCCACTGATATCCGGCCAAAGATCACCTTGGCCTGCGAGCAGTGCAAGCACCGCAACTACATCACCAAGAAGAACCGGCGCAACGACCCGGACCGCCTCGAGCTGAAGAAATTCTGCCCGAACTGCGGTACCCACCGGGCGCACCGAGAGTCTCGCTAACTTAAACCCGCGCGATCTACCGCGTGGATGACAGTGCCGGATCGGCAAGTCACCTAGTCTCTTAGAAAGAGACAGTGGCGCCGGTCCGGCATTTGGCGTATATAGCGGTGGTTCAGCGCTCTCGCCCGATCCCGTTCCGGGGATCAGATAGGGACTTCCTGCCGTGACGATCAACATTGACACCGAGGCCGACATGGTCGATTCCAGCGAGGTTTTCGACCCCGCCGCACACGCCGCCGCCATGGTCGGCCACCACTACCGCGTCGACGACTACTACGAGGTCGGACGCGAGAAGGTGCGTGAGTACGCCCGCGCGGTGCAGGACTACCACCCGGTCCATTGGGACGAGGACATCGCCAAGAGCCACGGTCACGACGGGCTGGTCGCCCCCCTCACCTTCATCTCGCTGGTCGGAATCCTGGCCCAGCGCAGGCTCTTCGAGCAGATCATCACCGGCTACGACCTGAGCCAGATCATGCAGACCGATCAGATCCTGGAGTTCCACCGGCCCATCCGGGCCGGCGACCAGCTGTCCTGCATCGTCTACCTGCACTCCTTCCGGCAGGCCTTCGGCGGCGACATCATCGTCACCCGCAACGACGTGGTCGCCCAGAACGACGAGCTGGTCCTCACCACCTACACCACCCTCATCGGCCGCAGCGGCGGTGACATCGATCCCAATATGGGTGCCGCCGTGCGCAACGTGCTCATGCACGGCGTCGGCCCGGAGGAGCGTCCAGAGCACCACCCGCGCACCGCCGACGTGCCGCCGCCCCCGTCGCCGGTCGAGATCGCGGCCACCGGCACGATCGTCGCGAGTAAGCACGTCCGCCGCTTCGAGAATGTGACCGTCGGCGCCGAACTGCCCCCGCGCGTGGTTCGTCTCACCCGCGGTGATCTGGTGAACTACGCCGGCGTCTCCGGCGACGCCAACCCGATCCACTGGAGCGACGATGTCGTCAAGCTGGTCGGCCTGGAAAACGTTGTGGCGCACGGCATGCTGACCATGGGCCTGGGCGGCGGCTTCGTCACCTCGTGGCTCGGCGACCCGGGCGCGGTCAAGGAGTACAACGTCCGCTTCACCAGCCCCGTCTACGTCCCGAGCGACCGTCCCGCGGAGATCGAGTACACCGGCAAGGTCAAGTCCGTGGACCCGGAGACCCGCACCGCCGTCGTCGCCATCGTGGCGAAGTCCGACGGGCGCAAGATCTTCGGCCGCGCCACCGCAACGGTGCAGCTGGCCTGACCCTCGACCCGAGATACGCTGCGACACCCCGATTGGCGGTCGCCACGCGGGGTAACGTACACTCGGGAATCTGGGGTCACCAGCCGATGCGCGCTGCTCCGAGGAGCGGCGCGCGTGTTGTGTGAAAACCCGTGTACAACTGAATGGAACAGTGGCTGGATTCGTTACCCCGTCCAGCCGAAGGGGCGTAGCTCAACTGGCAGAGCAGCGGTCTCCAAAACCGCAGGTTGCAGGTTCAAGTCCTGTCGCCCCTGCCCTGGATGCCGACGTAGAGAGGATCGACGTGAGCGACGAGCGGGACACTCGCCACGAAGATGGCGATGACACCGCCGCGGTGGCTCGGCCGAGCGGCAAGCGGTCCGCCCGGCGCACACGCGCCGCGTCGTCGAGCGCCGTCGCGACGATCGACCGACCGTCGGACTCGGCCAAGGCAACCACCAAGCAGTCCGGCAAGGACAAGAAGGTCGGGCGAGGCGGTACGGGCAATCCGTTCAAGCGCCTGGTGAAGTTCCTCAAGGAAGTCATCGCGGAACTTCGCAAGGTCATCTGGCCCAACCGCAAGCAGATGGTCACCTATACGAGCGTTGTCCTGGTGTTCGTGATTTTTATCGTCGCGTACATCAGCGGGTTGGATCTGGCGTTCATCAAGGGTGTCAACTGGCTCTTCGGCTAGGCGGCACGATGACCGCATCTGACCGTCGCGGCCGGTGAGCGGCCCCCCGGGCAGAGGCGGGGAGCGGGACCATCCGCCGGGCGTTTTGTCCCGGCGCGCAGAGGATTACGTGACGACTAAGGAAGCGAGTGCCCCAGTGAGCACCCCGGAGAACGGCACAACCGAGGAATTCCCGGTGGATGACGTGGTGATCGAAGAGACCACCGCGGACGTCGAGGACGCTGAGGGCTTCGCCGACGAGGCCGAGACTTTTGCCGCCGACGCGGAGGCCGGCGAGTTCGCCGCCGATGCCGAGGAGGACGAGCCCGCCCGCCCCGCCGCCGAGCTCTCCGACGAGCCTGCCGACCCGGTCGCCGAGATGACGGCCGCGCTCCGGCGCGCGCCCGGTGACTGGTACGTCGTCCACTCCTACGCCGGCTACGAGAACAAGGTGAAGACCAATCTCGAGACCCGCGTGCAGAACCTTGGTCTCGAGGACTACATCTTCCAGGTCGAGGTGCCGACCGAAGAGGTCACCGAGATCAAGAACGGTCAGAAGAAGAACGTCAACCGCAAGGTGCTGCCGGGCTACATCCTGGTCCGCATGGAGTTGAACGACGAGTCCTGGGGCGCGGTGCGCAACACCCCCGGTGTCACCGGTTTCGTCGGCGCCACCTCGCGGCCCTCGCCGCTCACCATTCCCGAAGTGGTGAAATTCCTGGTCCCGGCCGCGCAGCAGAAGAAGGCCGCCCCGGCCACCGCCGCTGCCGCCACCGCGGCCCCGATCGTGAAGCCGGTCATCGAGGTCGACTTCGAGGTCGGCGAGTCGGTGACTGTCATGGACGGCCCCTTCGCGACCCTCCCGGCCAGCATCTCCGAGGTCAATGCCGAGCAGCAGAAGCTCAAGGTGCTGGTCTCGATCTTCGGCCGCGAGACTCCGGTCGAGCTGGCTTTCACGCAGGTCGCCAAGATTTAAGTGCGTCAGGGCGGTGGCCCGGCCCTCTTCCGGGCCGGTGTCACCGCCTTTTTCGCGTTCGCATAGACTTGACGGGTTGTGCCGCGGGCGTCCGCGCCCGGGCGCACGGTCCGGAGAAGGCTTACGGGAATCCGTAAGGAACCTAACCCAAGGAAGAAAGATGCCCCCGAAGAAGAAGAAGGTCGCTGGGCTCATCAAGCTCCAGATCCAGGCCGGCCAGGCCAACCCGGCTCCGCCGGTCGGTCCGGCGCTGGGTCAGCACGGCGTCAACATCATGGAGTTCTGCAAGGCGTACAACGCGGCGACCGAGTCGCAGCGTGGCAACGTCATCCCGGTCGAGATCACGGTCTACGAAGACCGCTCGTTCGACTTCAAGCTGAAGACGCCGCCCGCCGCGCGTCTGCTGCTGAAGGCCGCCGGTGTGCAGAAGGGCTCCGCCGAGCCGCACCGCACCAAGGTCGCGCAGATCACCATGGACCAGGTCCGTGAGATCGCCAAGACCAAGCAGGAAGACCTGAACGCCAACGACATCGACGCCGCGGCGAAGATCATCGCTGGTACCGCCCGTTCGATGGGTATCACCATCGCGGAGTAGGGCTCTCCGCGGCGAGCGTGTCAGGCCCGGAGGCGCTACTCCGCGCTTATCTGCGTAACCACGTAGGGCCCGCGATCGCCGCAGTTGGATACAGAGCTCTTGTGGAAGGGACCGCCTGTCCCGCACCACTTCTGACTTAGACAAGGACAGAGAATCATGGCAAAACGAAGCAAGGCTTATCTCGAGGCGGCCGCCAAGGTCGACCGCGCCGCGCTCTACGCTCCGCTGGCCGCCGCGCGCCTGGCGAAGGAGACTTCGACCACCAAGACCGACGCGACCGTCGAGGTCGCCGTCCGTCTGGGCGTCGACCCCCGCAAGGCCGACCAGATGGTCCGTGGCACCGTCAACCTGCCGCACGGCACCGGTAAGACCGCCCGCGTCATCGTGTTCGCGGTCGGCGACAAGGCCGCCGAGGCCGAGGCCGCCGGTGCGGACGCCGTGGGCGCCGAGGACCTGATCGAGCGCATCCAGGGCGGCTGGCTGGAGTTCGACGCCGCGATCGCCACCCCGGACCAGATGGCCAAGGTCGGTCGTATCGCTCGCGTGCTGGGCCCGCGTGGCCTGATGCCGAACCCCAAGACCGGCACCGTCACCCCCGATGTGACCAAGGCTGTCAACGACATCAAGGGCGGCAAGATCAACTTCCGCGTCGACAAGCAGGCCAACCTGCACTTCGTGATCGGCAAGGCTTCCTTCGACGAGAAGAAGCTGGCCGAGAACTACGGCGCCGCGCTCGACGAGATCCTGCGTGTCAAGCCCTCCACCGCGAAGGGCCGCTACGTCAAGAAGGTGACGTTCTCGACCAACACCGGACCGGGCATCCCGGTGGATCCGAACCGCACCCGCAACTTCGCCGAGGAAGACTGATTCCTCGGCGCGGTAACGCGTAGCAACGTATGAAGCCCGAAGGGCCGGTACGAATCTCGTACCGGCCCTTCGCTTTTGCGAAGAAGAACAACGGCGGACGGGCGGGTGCTTCCCCTCGTTTTGGCGTATCGATGCCGGTCCGCTATATTGGACGACGGTCACCGGCATGTTCGGTGATCACCCCCAAATCGTTCTACCGAAGACCGTTGGTTGCCGCCGTCAGGCGGCTGAAGGTCCGGCGATATTGCCGGCGGCCCACGCAGGGAGAGCCGAGGTCGGGAAACCCGCGAGAAATCGCGACTGTTTCTTGTGCGCCCCGGGACCACCTTGCGTCCGGGGCGTTTGCTTTGTCGCCGGCCCCTGTGGCGGAACTCGGTAGTTCATACGAGAACCGACCATCCAGAGAGGAGGCGAAGTATGGCAAAGGCTGAGAAGGTCACCGCGGTTGCGGAGATCACTGAGCAGTTCAAGTCGTCCACCGCGACTGTCGTCACGGAATACCGTGGCCTGTCCGTCGGCAAGATCACCGAGCTGCGTCGTGCCCTCGGCGCGAACGCTACCTACTCCGTCGCCAAGAACACCCTGGTCAAGCGCGCTGCCGCCGAGGCGGGCGTGGAAGGCCTGGATGACTTGTTCGTCGGTCCGACCGCTATCACCTTCATTACGGGTGAGCCGGTCGACGCCGCGAAGGCGCTGAAGGCGTTCGCCAAGGACAACAAGGCGCTCATCATCAAGGGCGGCTACATGGACGGCGCTGCGCTGTCCGTGTCCGAGGTCGAGCGCATTGCCGACCTGGAGTCGCGCGAGGTGCTGCTGGCCAAGCTGGCCGGCGCGATGAAGGGCAACCTGTCGAAGGCTGCCGGGCTGTTCGCCGCCCCGGCCTCGCAGATCGCCCGCCTGGCCGCGGCCCTGGAGGAGAAGAAGCGCGCCGAGGGTGGCGCCGCCGAAGCTCCGGCCGCAGACGCCGAATAAGTCACTACCCCAAACCTCTTCGTCGCCGTTCGCGCGGTGACGGAACTACCGAAAGGAAATATCAATGGCCAACGTTGATGAGCTGCTCGAGACCTTCGCCGGCATGACCCTGCTGGAGCTGTCCGAGTTCGTGAAGGCGTTCGAGGACAAGTTCGAGGTCACCGCTGCCGCTCCGGTCGCCGTCGCCGTCGCCGGTGGCGCCGCTGCTCCGGCCGAGGCCGCCGAGGAGCAGGACGAGTTCGACGTCATCCTCGAGGGTGCCGGCGACAAGAAGATCCAGGTCATCAAGGTCGTGCGCGAGATCGTTTCGGGCCTGGGCCTGAAGGAAGCCAAGGACCTGGTCGAGGGTGCCCCGAAGCCGATCCTGGAGAAGGTTGCCAAGGATGCCGCCGAGGCCGCCAAGGCGAAGCTGGAAGAGGCCGGCGCCAAGGTTTCCGTCAAGTAAGACGGGCTTGTGGCGGGGCACAGCCTCGTGACGCCTCGATTGTGAAAAGGGTGGTTCCCATTGTGGGACCGCCCTTTTCGCGTATTGTGCCGTCGTGATTGGCGCAAATCGGTAATTCGATTCGAATGTTCCTACCGACCAGTCAGGTCCCGGTGTCCGAGACGGTGTATATGCGATACAGTGACCGGACCTACTGTGATGCGCCACACCGCGCGAATTTTGTGGCGCGTAGTCACACGTAGTGCGCTCGTCGGAGAAAGTGGAGGTTGGCGTGGGCGTCGAGGTCAGAACCGAAGGCATCACGAAGTCGTTCGGTTCGCAGCGTATTTGGCAGGACGTCACGCTGACGCTGCCGCCGGGGGAAGTCAGCGCATTGCTCGGCCCGTCGGGTACCGGTAAGTCGGTCTTCCTGAAGTCGTTGATCGGTCTGCTGCGCCCGGAGAAGGGCTCGATCTACATCGACGGCACCGACATCACCACCTGCTCGAACAAGGATCTGTACGAGATCCGCAAGCTGTTCGGTGTCCTGTTCCAGGACGGCGCGCTGTTCGGGTCGATGAACCTGTTCGACAACACGGCCTTCCCGTTGCGCGAGCACACCAAGAAGAGCGAATCCGAGATCAAGAAGATCGTCATGGAGAAGCTCGAGCTGACCGGTCTGCTCGGCGCCGAGGGCAAGCTGCCCGGTGAGATCTCCGGTGGTATGCGCAAGCGCGCCGGCCTGGCCCGCGCGCTGGTGCTGGACCCGCAGATCATCCTGGTCGACGAGCCGGACTCCGGTCTGGATCCGGTTCGCACCACCTATCTCTCGCAGCTGTTGATCGATATCAACGCGCAGATCGACGCGACGATCCTGATCGTGACGCACAACATCAACCTGGCTCGTACGGTGCCGGACAACATCGGCATGCTGTTCCGCCGCAATCTGGTCATGTTCGGCCCACGCGAGGTGCTGCTGACCTCGGAGGAGCCGGTGGTCAAGCAGTTCCTCAACGGCCGTATGCAGGGCCCGATCGGTATGTCCGAGGAGAAGGACGAAGCCCAGATGGCCCGCGAGCAGGCCATGTTCGACTCGGGTCACCACGCCGGTGGCGCGGAGGAGATCGAGGGCATCATCCCGCAGATGCGGGCGCAGCCGGGCATGCCCGTGCGTGGCGCTGTCGCGCGTCGCCGCGAGCGGGTCCGCCAGATCATGCATACGCTGCCGCCGGCCGCCCAGGAAGCCATTCGCGAGTCGATGTCGCAGAACGGCGATGAGGCCGACACGACGGTGATGCCCGCATATCAGGGTGGCTACGACGCCACGGTTCGACAGAACCTGACTAACGGGTAACATACGCGGCGTGAATCCCACCCTGACGCGACTGCGCACCCCGGTCGAGTCGGGACTTGCCCAGACCGGCAACATTTTCGCACTGTTTCTGGACGTGTTCCGGAAGACGTTCCGCCGGCCCTTCCAAGTGCGGGAGTTCATCGAACAGTCGTGGTTCATCGCGAGTGTCTCGATCCTCCCTGCCGCTCTGGTGGCAATCCCGTTCGGCGCCGTGGTGGCCCTGCAGACCGGCTCGCTCATCAAGCAGCTGGGGGCGGAGAACTTCACCGGCGCGACCAGTGTTCTGGCCACCGTGCAGCAAGCTGCACCGGTCGTCACCGCGCTGATCATCGCCGGCGCCGCCGGCTCGGCCGTGGCCGCCGATCTCGGCTCGCGCACCATTCGCGAGGAGATCGACGCCATGGAGGTCCTCGGCATCGATCCCATTCAGCGCCTTGTGGTTCCGCGCGTGCTGGGCATGATGCTGGTGGCCTTCCTGCTCAACGGCATGGTCTCGGTCGTCGGCATCTGCGGCGGCTACTTCTTCAACGTCGGGCTCCAGGGCGGCACCCCGGGCGCGTACCTCGCGTCCTTCTCCGCCCTCGCGCAGATCCCCGACCTGGTCATCGGCGAGATCAAGGCCCTGATCTTCGGTGTCGTGGCCGGCGTGATCGCCGCCTACAAGGGCCTGCATCCAAAGGGGGGACCGAAAGGAGTGGGTGACGCGGTGAACCAGTCCGTGGTGATCACGTTCCTCGTTCTGTTCTTCCTGAATCTGATCCTCACCCTGATCTACCTTCAGGTCGTCCCCGCAAAGGGCGCGTGACCCATGGTTGTTTCGCAGCGCTCCACCGTTTTCTCCCGGTCGGCGCGCCGGGTCAGACCCGTGCTCATGGCGCCGGTCGACCTGGTCGACAAGGCCGGCGATCAGATGTCGTTCTACTCGCGGGCGATCGGCGCGATCCCGAAGACGATCGTGCACTTCCGCAAGGAGGTCATGCGGCTGCTGGCCGAGGTGACCTTCGGGTCGGGCGCCCTCGCGGTCATCGGCGGCACCATCGGCGTCATCGTGTTCATGTCGGCCTCGGTCGGTGTGGTCGTCGGCCTGCAGGGCTTCAAGGCCCTCGACGCCTTGGGCTCCGGTGTCCTCACCGGCTTCCTGACCGGGTACATCAATACCCGCGAGCTCGCACCACTGGTTGCGGCACTGGCACTTTCGGCGACGGTCGGCTGTGGTTTCACCGCGCAGCTGGGCGCGATGCGGATCTCCGAGGAGATCGACGCGCTCGAGGTGATGGCGGTGCCCTCGGTGCCCTTCCTGGTGACCACGCGCGCCATCGCCGGCTTCCTCGCCGTGATTCCGCTGTACGTGGTCGGCCTGCTGGGCACCTACCTGGCCTCGCGGATGATCAGCATCTACTTCAACGGGCAGTCCAGTGGTTCCTATGACCACTACTTCAGTCTGTTCCTGCCACCGGAGGACGTGCTCTATTCCTTCGTGAAGGTGCTCGTCTTCGCGTTCGTGATCATCCTGGTGCACTGCTACTACGGCTACAACGCGAGCGGCGGTCCCGCGGGCGTGGGTGTGGCCGTGGGCCGCGCGGTGCGCGCCGCCATCGTGCTGATCAATGTGCTCGATTTCTTCCTGTCCCTGGCTATCTGGGGCACGACCACGACGGTGCGGGTGGCGGGATGAGCGGTCAGCGGCCGGAGGCGGCAGCTTGCGTAACCACGCAGGCCGCCCGCTCATCCCGGATGGAGGCAGCATGAGCGGTCAGCGGCCGGAGGCGGCAGCTTGCGTAACCACGCAGGCCGCCCGCTCATCCCGGATGGAGGCAGCATGAGCAACCCGCAGCACGTGCAGCTCTGGCGTTCCACCGAGAAACTGCGCAGCCGTACCCTCGGCGTGCTCTTCTTCGTGCTGGTGGCGCTGTTCCTGTGGACCACCATCGCCATCTACAACAAGCAGTTCGTGGACACCGTCCGGGTCAACCTGATCACCGACACCGTCGGAAACGCGCTGACCCGCAACGCGGATGTGAAGGTCCGCGGCGTCACCGTCGGCGAGCTGCGGTCGAGCTCCTACGACGGCAAGAACGTCACGCTGGATCTGGCCATCGACCCGGGCAAGGCCGGCAAGATCCCGTCCAATGTGACCGCCCGCCTGCTGCCCAAGACGCTGTTCGGTGAGCGCTACATCGATCTGGTGTGGCCGGAGAGCCCGCAGGGGCATCTCACCGCGGGCGTGACCCTGCACCAGGACACCAGCGGCAACGCCGTCGAGGTGAGCCAGCTGCTGGATCACATCCTGCCGCTGCTGCAGGCGATTCCGCCGCAGTACCTGTCCTCCACGCTGGGCGCACTGTCCAATGCGCTGCAGGGGCAGGGCGAGGAGCTGGGCAAGACCATCGACCGGCTCGACGACATCGTCACCCAGGTCAACGGCGAAATGCCGACGCTGCAACAGGATCTGAAGAGCCTCGCCGACGTGGCGACCACCTACGCCGATGCCGCGCCGGAGTTGGTGTCCGCGCTGGACAACCTGCGCACCACCAATGCCACCATCGTGCAGAAGCGTTCGCAGGTCGACACCCTGCTGGCGACGCTGACCCCGAGCGCGTCGACCACCGCCGACTTCCTGGTGGCCAACCGCGACAACATCATCGACGTGGCGGCGGACTCGCGGCCCGCGCTGGAAGCGCTGGCCAAGTACTCGCCCAGCTACAGTTGCGCGCTGGCTGGTTTCGCGGAGCTGAAGCCGCGCATCGACCAGATCT
Source organism: Nocardia sp. NPDC101769 (assembly GCF_044766925.1). Lineage (NCBI taxonomy): Bacteria > Bacillati > Actinomycetota > Actinomycetes > Mycobacteriales > Nocardiaceae > Nocardia > Nocardia sp. NPDC101769. The sequence continues at coordinate 71,658 of NZ_JBIWMX010000017.1, forward strand.
TCGGCAAGGGCACCAACCTGCCGGGCTCGCGCGTGACCGTGCAGATCGTGAATCCGCGCGGCCGCTATGTGCCCAATCAGGACGAGCCGCGCTGGTTCGACCCGCGTGGGCCGCTGTGCGTTCCGATGTACCCGCCGGGCACCGACCCGGGCCAGTACACCGACGGTTCCGCCAATGACGGTTCCTACCAGCCGCCGAGCCGTAATCCGGGTGACCAGAACATCGGCCGCATGCCGGAGCCGCAGTACAAGGTGTACGGCCCGCAGGCGCCGACCACCGCCTACTCGCCGCAGGAGGCCCAGGCCCTGGGTGCGATCTACGGTGCGGCACACGGAGTTTCGCCCGAACAGGTGCCCACCTGGGTGACCAAGATCGCCGCCCCGGCCTTCCGCGGCAGTGAGGTGAGCGTCAAGTGAAGGATCTGTTGCGCGGCCTCGGGCCGACACTGACCAAACTGATCGCCTTCATTCTCGTCACGGTCTTCCTGACGGGCGTGCTGGCGCTGACCATCGCCAATTACGGTGGCGGCGGTACCAAGTTCAATGCCCGGTTCACCGATGTGACCTCCCTGAACAAGGGCGACGAGGTCCGGGTGGCCGGTGTCCGGGTGGGCAAGGTGACCAATGTGTCCATCGTGGACAAGCGCCTGGCCAATGTGGAATTCGAACTGACCGACCGGGATTGGCTGCCCGCCTCCACGACCGCGACCATCAAGTACCGGAACCTGGTGGGCCAGCGCTACATCGCACTGGAGCAGGGCACCGGGCAGCAGGGCCGCAAGATGAACAAGGACTCGACCATCCCGCTGGAGCGCACCAAGCCGGCGGTCAATCTGACCGAGCTGTTCAACGGCTTCCGGCCGCTGTTCCAGACGCTGACCCCCGAGGACGTCAACAAGCTGTCGTCCGAGATCATCCAGGTCTTCCAGGGCGAATCCGGCACCATCGCGGACCTGGTGGCCAATACCGCCTCGCTCACCAACAAGGTGGCCGACAAGGACGCGGTGATCGGTGAGCTGATCAAGAACCTGAATGCCGTGCTGGACAGCATCAATTCGCGCGGCGACCAGCTCGACCAGCTGATCGTCAACACCGAGGCGCTGGTCACCGGGCTGAACGCCGATCGCGGCACCATCGGCTCGGCGGTCACCTCGCTCGGCAACCTGGCCTCGGCCACCGCCGACCTGCTGGTCCCGGTGCGGCCGAACCTGCAGGGCGCCATCGCCGGTCTGAACCAGCTCACCGGCACTCTCAACGACCGCAAGGACGAGGTCGACGAGGGGTTGACCAACCTGCCCATCAAGATGGAGAAGCTCGGTCGAGCGGCGTCCTACGGCTCCTGGTTCCAGTTCTATCTGTGCGGCATCGACATCGTCGCCGGACCGGGCACCAAGGACGCGCCGCAGCTGAACTTCCCGCCCGCACTGCAGAACATGCCGACTGTGAACCAGCCGATCTACACGAATCCGGCCCCGCGCTGCCATGGGAAGGGAGGCCGCTGATGGACGACCGCGCTGTATTGGGCAAGCGCAGTCCGGCGTTCATGGGTGGGCTGGGCCTGATCCTGGTGCTGCTGGTGACCCTGTCCGCGTTCAACCTGGACAAACTGCCGATCATCGGGGCAGGCATCAAGTACACCGCCGAGTTCTCCGAGGCCGCGGGCCTGAAGAAGGGCAACGAGGTGCGCATCGCCGGCGTCAAGGTCGGCGCGGTGTCCGATGTCCGCCTCGACGGCGACAAGGTGCTGGTGGACTTCCGCACCCAGGACGCCTGGGTCGGTGACGAGACCACCGCCTCGATCCAGATCAAGACCCTGCTCGGGCAGAAGTACCTGGCGCTGGATCCCAAGGGCACCAAGGTCCTGAACCCCGCGGATCGGATCCCGCTCTCGCGCACCGTGTCTCCCTACGACGTGGTGGACGCGTTCAGCGACGCCGCCAAGAACATCGAGCAGACCGACACCGCGCAGCTGGCGAAGAGCTTCACCGTGCTGTCGGACGCCTTCTCGGCCACCCCGCCGGAACTGCGCAGCTCGATCGACGGCGTCGCCCGGCTCTCGGAGACCCTGGCCAAGCGTGACGATCAGCTCAAGAAGCTGTTCGAGGCCACCAAGACCACCACCAAGGTGCTGGCCGACCGCAATCAGGAGTTCGAGCGGCTCATCTCCAACGGCGGCGAGCTGCTGGCCGAGTTGAACGTGCGCCAGCAGGCCATCCACCAGCTGCTCACCGGCGCGAAAACCGTTGCGGCGGAACTGACCGCGCTGGTCAAGGACAACGAGGCCCAGATCGGCCCGGCGCTGACCAACCTCAACAAGACCATCGATCTGCTCAACGACCACCAGGCCGACCTGTCCAAGACCCTCACGCTGGCCGCGCCCTTCTACGGGCTCTACTCCAACGTGCTGGGCAACGGCCGCTGGTTCGACGCGGTCATCACAAACCTGATTCCGCCCGCGCTGCCGGACATCCCGGGTGACCGCCAGCCGATCCGAAAGATGGGAGGTTAACTCGTGGCGAGCAATCCGCTGCGCTCCTCCTCTCGGCGCTTCGCCCTGCGTGGCACCAGCACCAAGAGCAAGATCATCGCCGGAGTGACCGTCCTGGCGGTGGTGCTCGCGGGCGTCGCATGGTGGAGCTTCGATCGACTCAACACCACCACCATCACCGCGTACTTCGACAAGTCCATCGGCATCTACAAGGGTTCCGACGTGCGCGTCCTGGGCGTGCCGGTGGGCCGGGTGGATTCGGTGGACCCGCAGGGCGACGTGGTCAAGGTCGTCATGAAGGTCGACCGCGGCTACGACATCCCCGCCGACGCCAAGGCCGCCCAGATCACCCCCTCGGTGGTGTCGGACCGGTACATCCAGCTCGCACCCGCCTACAAGGGCGGACCGAAGATGGCCCGCAACGCCACCATTCCGAAGGATCGCACCGCGACCCCGGTCGAGGTGGACCGGCTCTACAACAGCATCACCGAACTGTCGAAGGCGCTCGGCCCGGAGGGCGCGAACAAGCCCGACGGCGCCACCGGTGAAGGCGCGCTGAACCAGTTGGTGCGCACCGGCGCGGCGAACCTCGCCGGCAACGGCGACGCGCTGGGCAACAGCTTCACCCAGCTGTCCAAGGCCGCGCACACGCTCTCCGATTCGCGCACCGACATTTTCGACACGGTCAAGAACCTGCAGACCTTCGTGCAGACCCTGGCCGACAACGACGCGCAGGTGCGGACCTTCAACACCCAGCTGGCCTCGCTGGCCGGGTTCCTGTCCGACGAGCGCCAGACCCTCGGCCAGGCGCTGAATCTGCTGTCGGTCGCGCTCGGCGACGTGGCCCGGTTCATCGACAACAACCGGGACCTGGTGCAGTCCAACGCCGATGCGCTGACCAAGCTCACCCAGACCCTCGCCGACCAGCGCGACGATCTGGCCAAGGCGCTGCCGCTCATCCCGACCGCGCTGAGCAACCTGATCAACGTGCACAACGGTGAGTCCGGCACGCTCGACATGCGCCCCAACTTCACCGATCTGCAGGATCCCTTCGGCGTCATCTGCAAGATGCTGGACCTGGGCAAGCTGCGTCCCGGCGACCCCAAGTTCGACGCCATCTCGCGTCAGCTGCAGCCGATCCTGAACAACTGCAAGGTGATCACCGATCAGCTCACCGCGGGCGTGAAGACACCCTCGCTGGTGCTGCCCTTCGGCATCCTCAGCGGCGAGAACGAACAACACAACACGGTCCCCGGCACCGTCCCCGGCAATCCGTCCGACCAGCTGCCGCCGTCGCAGCAGGAAGGTGGGCAGCGATGAGCGCCAACCGGATTCGCGGCGGCCGGGTCCGGCGCACCGCCCTGCTGGCCACCTCGCTGGGCGCGGTGACGCTGATGGCGGCCGGCTGCGGTGCGGACAGCATTCCGCTGCCCGGCGGCCCGGATATCGGAAAACATCCGCTGCACCTCGACATCCGCTTCTCCGACGTGCTGGACCTGGTCTCGCAGTCGTCGGTGAAGGTGGACGGTGTCGCCGTGGGCCGGGTCGACAAGATCCGCGTCGCCCCCGACAACGCCTGGGAAGCCAGCGTGCAGGTGCTCGTCAACGACAGCGTGAACCTGCCCGCCAATGCCCACGCAGAGGTCAAGCAGACCAACCTGCTGGGTGAGAAGTACATCGAACTGTCCGCTCCCACACAGGGCGCCGATTCCGCGCGGTTGAAGGACGGCGCCAAGATCCCGGTCGAGAACACCCGCACCGCCACCGAGGTGGAGCAGGTGCTGGGCGCGCTGTCGCTGCTGCTCAACGGCGGCGGCGTAGCGCAGCTGCAGCCGATCGTGGTGGAACTCAACAAGACTCTGGGCGGCCGCGAGGGCAAGGTCCGGGACCTGCTGAGCCAGGCCAACACCCTGATCAAGGGCCTCGACGACCAGGTCGACAACATCACCCGCGCACTGGACAGCCTCGACACGCTCACCAGCCGGGTGGGACAGCAGACCACCCAGATCTCCAAGATCCTCGACGAGCTGCCGGGCGGCATCAAGATCCTCAACGAGCAACGGCCTCAGCTGATTCAGCTGCTGGGCCAGCTGGATCGGGTGGGGCAGGCCGGATTCGACGTGCTCAACAAGTCCAAGGACAACCTGATCACCGACCTGTCCTCGCTGCGGCCCACGCTGCAGGCGCTGGGTTCGTCGGCGGGTGACCTGGTGACCGCGTTCCCGCTCATCCCGACCTACCCGTTCCCGGACGAGGCCATCAAGTCCGCGTTCGGCGGTCAGGTCAACACTTGGCTCTCGGTGGACCTGCAGATCGGGACCCTGCTGTCGAATCTCGGTGTGGGCAAACAGGATCCGCAGTACGTGCCGCCCCCGGGCCGCCAGGTCAACGTGGATCCGACCAACCCGTACTACAACGGCAACGGGCCGCGCGGCGGCTGGCCGACCGTCTCGCTGCTGCCGCTGCCGCCCACCGTGGCGCGGCCGATCGGGCAGCCGGGACCGACCGATCCACTGGGATCGATTCTCGAGCAGCTGGGAGTGGGTGGTCCGCGATGACTCGTCTGGTACGTAATCAGCTGATCGCCTTCGCGGTCATCGCGGTGCTCGGCGTCGTGTTCGTCGGCGCCAAGTACGTGCGGCTGGATAACATGCTCGGCTTCGGGCTGTACAAGGTGAAGGTGGAGGCCGCCGAAACCGGCAACCTGTCCAAGGGCGCGGAGGTCACCTACCGCGGCGTTCCGGTGGGCCGGGTCGGCGACCTCGACGTCACCTCCGACGGCGTGCTCATCACCCTGGAGATGAACTCCGGCAAGCCCAAGGTCCCCGCCAACGCCAAGGCGGTGGTGGCCGACCGCTCCGCCATCGGTGAGCAGTACGTGGACCTGCAGCCCACCAGCGACGGCGGGCCGTACCTGAAGGACGGCTCGGTCATCGTCGGCGCGCAGCTGCCCGTCCACGTCGAGGAGCTGCTCTCCAGCGTGGACCACTTCGCCAGCACCACCGACCTGAAGGCGCTGTCCACCACCATCACCGAGCTGGGCAAGGCCTTCGACGGCAAGGGCGACGACCTCAAGATCCTGGTCGACTCGCTCAACAAGTTCAGCGCCACCGCCAGCGGTGACAACCTGCAGCAGACCCTGGCGCTGATCCGCTCCGCTCACACCGTGCTGGGCACCCAGGCCGAGCAGTCCCCGGCGATCCTGCAGTTCAGCGACGGCCTCGACAAGCTCACCGCGCAACTGAAGTCCAACGACCCGGACATCCGCCGGCTGATCGGCACCGGCACCGACGCGGGTTCGGCGATCCAGCACCTGCTCACGGAGAGCGGCCCGGCCCTCACCAAGGACCTCACCAACCTGCGCACCCTGCTGCTGGCCATCTCGCCGAAGTTCTACGCCCTCGGACCGGTGCTGCAGATGCTGCCGCTGCTGCCGCTGGGTGGCTCTTCCACCGCGCCCGGTGACGGCACCACCCACTTCGGCCTGGTGCTGGAGACCAACAACCCGCCCGCCTGCACGGTGGGATACGAAGGTACACAACGGATTCTGGACCAGATGAAGGCCCAGAACCCCAACTTCGACGACACCCGCGACGACTTCCCGCTCAATACGCAGGCAGGGTGCGCGGTGCCGCAGGGCAGCGAGACCGACGTCCGCGGCGCCAGTCGCGCGGAACTGGCCGACCCCAGCGTCGGGCAGCCCTGGGACGACAAGCCGAAGTACGACCCGGACAAGCTCAACCTGAACCCGGTGGCCACCCAGCTGGCCACGCTCATGGGCGTCACGCCCAAGCACTGACCGATCTGCCCGGCCACGGTCCGGCAGCGAGATGGCACACAGTCCCAGCCAGGGCGCGAAGAGAGGAAAGTATGGTGGCGGCGTGAGTCAGCACAAGGACAGCGAATCGGGGGCGAACCTCGAGAAGCCGGCAACAACGCCGGTTCCCGAAACAACCCCGGACGCGTCCTTGGCGGACGTCGCGCCGGAGCCGGCCGAATCCGAGACGGAGACGGAGACGGCCGAATCCACCGCCGAGCCGACCATCGTGCCGGACGAGCCCGCCGAGCTGCCGCCGACGCCGGGCGTCGCGGGCTCGGACCGGCGGAAGCTCGTCACCGTCGGCGCGGCCGCGCTGCTGGTGGTGTCCGTGATAGCCGCCGCCGTGGTCGGATTCATCTGGTTCGGCGATGCCAAGGACAGCTCCCGGGCCGATGCCCGCGACGCCGTTCTGACCGACGCCCGCCAGGCCGTCGTCAACCTCATGTCCATCAACCCGGACGACATCGACGGGTCGCTGGCGAATATCCGGTCATCCATGACCGGCGACCTGCTCAAGCAGCAGGAGGACGGGCAGGACCAGCTCAAGCAGACCGCCCAGGACTCCAAGACCCGCATCCAGGCCGGCGTCGAGGGCATCACGGTCACCGCGCTCAACAGTGAGCTCGACCACGCCTCGGCCTTCGCGGTCCTGAAGATCACCCGCAGCTGGCCCGGTGGCCAGCCCGCGTCCTTCCGCCAGCTGTGGACCCTCGACCTGGTCAAGGTCGGCAGCACCTGGAAGGCCGAGAAGGCGCAGAACCTCGGCGAGCCGGTGCCCCTGGGCTCGGCCGCGCCGCAGCAGGACGCGCCCCAGCAGCCGACTTCGACCCAGCCCACCCCCAAGCCGGGCAACTAGGAGGGAGTGACCATGGCCAACCGGAAACGACCCGTCAACCGCGTCACCCCGCGCCGCCCGGCCGCCCAGCGCGGTACCGCGTCGCGCACCACCGCCGCCGACGTCCAGGCCGGGAGCGCCGAGCAGAAGATCACGAGCGCCCGGTCCACCTCCGAGCGTTCGGATCGGACCGCATCGCGCACCACCCCGTCGCGCGGTCCGGGTCTGTCCAAAGACAGTGCCCCGCAACAGTATTCCAGGCCGACCGGGCAGGGCGGGTTTTGGCGTAACTGGGGTGTCGCCACGGTGTGCGCAGCGCTCTCCGCGCTGCTGCTGGCCTTCGCGATCGCCGGCGCCGTGAATCACTGGGTGAGCAAGCCCGATTCGGACTCGGGCAATCTGGCCTACGTCGACAACAAGGGCACCGACGAGGTGAAGGCCGCCGGCGACCACGCGCTGACCACGCTCTACGGCTACAAGGCCGCCGAGATCGACAAGTGGAAGGCCTCGGTCAACTCGGTGCTCACCGACAAGATGCAGAAGGACTTCGCCAAGTACGTCGACACCACGGTCGAGACCATCAAGCAGACCCAGACCGACACCGACGTCAAAACCGATCCGATCGGCGTGACCCTTCTCACCGGCGACCGCGCCGAGCTCCTGGTCAACCTGAACATCTCCGCGGTCAAGGACGGCAAGCCCGAACCCCTCGCCTCGGGTCCGATCGTGCTGCGCATGCAGAAGGTCGGCGGTCACTGGCTGGCCGCCGAGATCACCGACAAATAGCCCAAATCCGCCCTCTCTGGTCGCATAACCGACAGCGTTCGCGGCCCCGCCTCGATTCTGGACTGACCGGAGCGGGGGAGCGAAGCGGAGGAGCGTAGGGAGGGAAGAATCGAGGCCCGAAGGGGCCGCGAACAGCCCGGAGCGAAGCGAAGGGCAGGTGGGCGCAGTGATCTTGTAGGGGGACAGGCGATCTCGCGATTTGTCAACTCGGGCCGCCACTTGACGAGTTTCGTCCGACCCGTCACGCTATTCACAACAGCGGCGGCTGTCACAGGGGACAGAACGCCGGCGAGGGTCTTGCGAACGCAGCCAGCGGACTAGCGGCCCGGCCGGAAAACCGTGTGGAGACCGTCACTCGGCTGTGGTGATATCGGCGTTCTGATCGCCGGGATATCGACACGGACACACCGGGGCGAAGTTGCCGCCCACGGATCGCCACGGGTGGTACTTTGACACCCCCGTAGGTTTGGGTGTAGTTTTGGACGTTGCGCTGGCTGCCTCCTGTCCATACCTCGATCGCATCACGAAAGTTCCACCTTCCGGTGTTACTTCCGCTGTTTGCTGTTCGGGTTTCGTTCGGGTCGTAACCAGCGGAATTCGTAGCAGACAAGCGACGGTCGCGGACCACCACGCGACGCGCGTGAGGTGCTGGAAGGACGCATCTTGGCAGTCTCCACCCAGACCAAGGCCGGTATCCCCGGAGCCCCGAAGCGGGTGTCTTTCGCGAAGATTCGTGAGCCCCTGGAGGTTCCCGGACTTCTCGATCTACAAACCGAATCGTTCGCCTGGCTGGTCGGTTCAGCAGACTGGCGTGAGCGTGCTACCGCGCGCGGCGACGTCACCGATCCCGTCGGGGGCCTCGAAGAGGTGCTCGAGGAGCTGTCTCCGATCGAGGACTTCTCCGGCTCCATGTCGCTGTCCTTCTCCGACCCACGCTTCGAAGAGGTCAAGGCCTCCATCGAGGAGTGCAAGGACAAGGACATGACCTACGCGGCGCCACTGTTCGTGACCGCGGAGTTCATCAACAACAACACCGGTGAGATCAAGTCTCAGACGGTCTTCATGGGTGACTTCCCGATGATGACCGACAAGGGCACGTTCATCATCAACGGCACCGAGCGCGTCGTCGTGTCGCAGCTGGTCCGTTCCCCGGGTGTGTACTTCGACGAGTCGATCGACAAGTCCACCGAGAAGACGCTGCACTCCGTGCGTGTCATCCCGTCGCGCGGCGCGTGGCTGGAGTTCGACGTGGACAAGCGCGACACCGTCGGCGTCCGCATCGACCGCAAGCGCCGTCAGCCCGTCACCGTGCTGCTCAAGGCGCTGGGGATGACCACCGAGGAGATCACCGAGCGCTTCGGCTTCTCCGAGATCATGATGTCCACCCTCGAAAAGGACTCCACCCCGGGTCAGGACGAGGCGCTGCTCGACATCTACCGCAAGCTGCGTCCGGGCGAGCCGCCGACCAAGGAGTCGGCGCAGACCCTGCTGGAGAACCTGTTCTTCAAGGAGAAGCGCTACGACCTGGCTCGCGTCGGTCGCTACAAGATCAACAAGAAGCTCGGCCTGAACCTGGACAAGCCGGTCACCGGTTCGACGCTGACCAAGGAAGACATCGTCGCGACGATCGAGTACCTGGTCCGCCTGCACCAGGGCGATCGCCTGATGACCGCCCCCGGCGGCTCCGAGGTCCCGGTCGACGTCGACGACATCGACCACTTCGGCAACCGTCGTCTGCGGACGGTTGGCGAGCTGATCCAGAACCAGATCCGCGTCGGTCTGTCCCGCATGGAGCGCGTCGTGCGTGAGCGCATGACCACCCAGGACGTCGAGGCGATCACCCCGCAGACCCTGATCAACATCCGCCCGGTCGTGGCGGCGATCAAGGAGTTCTTCGGCACCTCGCAGCTGTCGCAGTTCATGGACCAGAACAACCCGCTGTCGGGTCTGACCCACAAGCGTCGTCTGTCGGCGCTGGGCCCGGGTGGTCTGTCCCGTGAGCGCGCCGGCCTGGAAGTTCGTGACGTCCACCCGTCGCACTACGGCCGCATGTGCCCGATCGAGACCCCGGAAGGCCCGAACATCGGCCTGATCGGCTCGCTCTCGGTGTACGCGCGGGTCAACCCGTTCGGTTTCATCGAGACCCCGTACCGCAAGGTCGTGAACGGCCGCGTCACCGATGAGGTCAAGTACCTGACCGCCGACGAGGAGGACCGCCAGGTTCGTGCGCAGGCCAACTCTCCGGTCGACGCCGACGGCAACTTCCTCGAGGACAAGGTGCTCGCGCGCCGCGGCAACGAGGAGATGGAGTACGTCGCGCCGACCGAGGTGACCTTCATGGACGTCTCGCCGCGCCAGATGGTGTCGGTCGCGACCGCCATGATCCCGTTCCTCGAGCACGACGACGCCAACCGTGCCCTCATGGGCGCGAACATGCAGCGTCAGGCCGTGCCGCTGATCCGTTCCGAGTCGCCGCTGGTCGGCACCGGCATGGAGCTGCGCGCCGCCGTCGACGCCGGCGACGTGGTCGTGAACCAGAAGGCCGGTGTGGTGGAGGAGGTTTCGGCCGACTTCATCACCGTCATGCACGACGATGGCACCCGCCGTTCGTACCGCCTGCGTAAGTTCGAGCGTTCGAACCAGGGCACCTGCGCCAACCAGCGTCCGATCGTGGACGAGGGTATGCGGGTGGAGGCCGGGCATGTGCTCGCCGACGGTCCGTGCACCGAGAACGGTGAGATGGCGCTGGGTAAGAACCTGCTCGTGGCGATCATGCCGTGGGAGGGCCACAACTACGAGGACGCGATCATCCTGTCGCAGCGCCTCGTGGAGGACGACGTGCTGACCTCGATCCACATCGAGGAGCACGAGATCGATGCTCGTGACACCAAGCTCGGTGCCGAGGAGATCACCCGCGACATCCCGAATGTCTCCGATGAGGTCCTGGCCGACCTCGACGAGCGTGGCATCGTGCGTATCGGTGCGGAGGTTCGTGACGGCGACATCCTGGTCGGCAAGGTCACCCCGAAGGGTGAGACCGAGCTGACGCCGGAGGAGCGGTTGCTGCGCGCGATCTTCGGTGAGAAGGCGCGTGAGGTGCGTGACACCTCGCTGAAGGTGCCCCACGGTGAGTCGGGCAAGGTGATCGGCGTGCGCGTGTTCTCGCGTGACGACGATGACGATCTGCCCCCGGGTGTGAACGAGCTGGTGCGCGTTTACGTTGCGCAGAAGCGCAAGATCCAGGACGGCGACAAGCTGGCCGGCCGTCACGGCAACAAGGGTGTCATCGGCAAGATCCTGCCGCAGGAGGACATGCCGTTCCTGCCGGACGGCACGCCGGTCGACATCATCCTGAACACCCACGGTGTGCCGCGTCGTATGAACATCGGCCAGGTGCTGGAGACCCATCTGGGTTACATCGCCAAGACCGGCTGGCAGGTCGACGGTTCCCCGGACTGGGCGAAGAACCTGCCCGAGGAAATGATCGGTCAGCCCGCCGACACGAACATCGCCACCCCGGTGTTCGACGGTGCGCGTGAGGAGGAGCTGACCGGCCTGCTCGGTTCGACGCTGCCGAACCGCGACGGCGAGAAGATGATCAACGACGACGGCAAGGCCATCCTGCTGGACGGCCGTTCCGGCGAGCCGTTCCCGTACCCGGTGTCGGTCGGCTACATGTACATCCTGAAGCTGCACCACCTGGTCGACGACAAGATCCACGCGCGTTCGACCGGTCCGTACTCGATGATCACGCAGCAGCCGCTGGGTGGTAAGGCGCAGTTCGGTGGTCAGCGCTTCGGTGAAATGGAATGTTGGGCCATGCAGGCGTACGGCGCGGCCTACACCCTGCAGGAACTGCTCACCATCAAGTCGGACGACGTGGTCGGCCGCGTGAAGGTGTACGAGGCGATCGTCAAGGGCGAGAACATTCCGGAGCCCGGTATCCCGGAGTCGTTCAAGGTGCTCTTGAAGGAACTCCAGTCGTTGTGCCTCAACGTGGAGGTGCTGTCCTCGGACGGCGCCGCGATCGAGATGCGCGACGGCGACGACGAGGACCTGGAGCGCGCCGCGGCGAACCTGGGTATCAACCTGTCCCGCAACGAGGCTGCGACGGTCGACGACCTGGCGCAGTGAGCGAACGGTCCTGGAGCGGCTCGAGGTGCTCGATATGAGATACCGGAAGGCGCTCCAGGGCAACGGATTTGAACTTTTGCTCATTCTCAACCCGAACAGGGGAAAGGAAGTTACGTGCTAGACGTCAACTTCTTCGATGAACTCCGGATCGGCCTGGCGACCGCCGAAGACATTCGCAACTGGTCTTTCGGCGAGGTCAAGAAGCCGGAGACCATCAACTACCGCACGCTGAAGCCGGAGAAGGACGGCCTCTTCTGCGAGAAGATCTTCGGTCCCACCCGGGACTGGGAGTGCTACTGCGGTAAGTACAAGCGTGTCCGCTTCAAGGGCATCATCTGTGAGCGCTGTGGTGTCGAGGTGACTCGTGCCAAGGTGCGTCGTGAGCGCATGGGCCACATCGAGCTGGCCGCCCCGGTCACCCACATCTGGTATTTCAAGGGTGTGCCGTCGCGCCTGGGTTACCTGCTCGACCTCGCGCCGAAGGATCTGGAAAAGATCATCTACTTCGCCGCGTACGTGATCACCGCGGTCGACGACGAGCTGCGCCACAACGAGCTGTCCACGCTCGAGGCGGAGATGGAGGTCGAGAAGAAGTCGGTCGCCGATCAGCGCGACGCCGACCTCGAGGCCCGCGCCCAGAAGCTGGAAGCCGACCTGGCCGAGCTGGAGGCCGAGGGCGCCAAGTCCGACGTCCGCCGCAAGGTCAAGGACGGCGGCGAGCGCGAGATGCGTCAGCTGCGCGACCGCTCCCAGCGTGAGCTGGACCGGCTCGACGAGATCTGGACCACCTTCACCAAGCTGGCCAAGAAGCAGCTGATCATCGACGAGGTGATCTACCGCGAGCTGCAGGACCGCTACGGCGAGTACTTCACCGGTGCCATGGGTGCCGAGGCGATCCAGAAGCTCATGGAGACCTTCGACATCGGCGCCGAGGCCGAGAACCTGCGCGAGACCATTCGCACGGGCAAGGGCCAGAAGAAGCTGCGCGCGCTGAAGCGTCTGAAGGTCGTAGCCGCGTTCCAGACCAACGGCAACTCGCCGATGGGCATGGTCCTCGACGCCGTGCCGGTGATCCCGCCGGAGCTGCGCCCGATGGTGCAGCTGGACGGTGGCCGCTTCGCGACCTCCGACCTGAACGACCTGTACCGCCGCGTCATCAACCGCAACAACCGGCTGAAGCGACTGATCGATCTGGGTGCGCCCGAGATCATCGTGAACAACGAGAAGCGCATGCTTCAGGAGTCGGTGGACGCGCTGTTCGACAACGGCCGTCGTGGCCGTCCGGTCACCGGTCCGGGTAACCGCCCGCTGAAGTCGCTGAGCGATCTGCTCAAGGGTAAGCAGGGTCGTTTCCGTCAGAACCTGCTCGGTAAGCGTGTCGACTACTCCGGCCGTTCGGTCATCGTTGTCGGTCCGCAGCTGAAGCTGCACCAGTGTGGTCTGCCCAAGCTGATGGCGCTCGAGCTGTTCAAGCCGTTCGTCATGAAGCGTCTGGTCGACCTGAACCACGCGCAGAACATCAAGTCCGCCAAGCGGATGGTGGAGCGTCAGCGTCCCCAGGTGTGGGATGTCCTCGAAGAGGTCATCTCCGAGCACCCGGTGCTGCTGAACCGGGCGCCCACCCTGCACCGCCTGGGTATCCAGGCCTTCGAGCCACTGCTGGTCGAAGGTAAGGCCATCCAGCTGCACCCGCTGGTGTGTGAGGCGTTCAACGCCGACTTCGACGGTGACCAGATGGCCGTGCACCTGCCGCTGTCGGCGGAGGCGCAGGCCGAGGCCCGCATCCTCATGCTGTCCTCGAACAACATCCTGTCGCCGGCGTCGGGTCGTCCGCTCGCCATGCCGCGTCTGGACATGGTGACCGGTCTGTACTACCTGACCCGCCTGGAAGAGGGCGCGAAGGGTGAGTACCGCGCGGCCACCAAGGACGAGGCCGAGTTCGGCGTCTACTCCTCGCCCGCCGAGGCGCAGATGGCTGTCGACCGTGGTGAGCTGACCGTGCGTTCGCTGGTCAAGATTCGTCTGACCGAGCAGCGTCCGCCGAAGGACGTCGAGGCCGAGCTGTTCCCGAACGGCTGGCAGCGGGGCGACGCGTGGATCACCAAGACCACGCTGGGCCGCGTCATCTTCAACGACCTGCTTCCGGCGGACTACGCGTTCATCGACGAGCCGATGCCGAAGAAGCGTCAGGCGGCGATCATCAACGATCTCGCCGAGCGCTACCCGATGATCGTCGTGGCGCAGACCGTCGACAAGCTGAAGGACTCCGGCTTCTACTGGGCCACCCGCTCCGGTGTCACCGTCTCCATGTCGGACGTGCTCGTTCCGCCGGAGAAGGCGGAGATCATGGAGCGCTACGAGGCGCAGTCGGATCAGATCGAGAAGAAGTACCAGCGTGGTGCGCTCGATCACCAGGAGCGCAACAACGCCCTGGTCAAGATCTGGCAGGAAGCGACCGAAGAGGTCGGTAAGGCGCTGCGCGCGCACTACCCGGCCGACAACCCGATCATTACGATCGTCGACTCGGGCGCGACCGGTAACTTCACCCAGACTCGTACCCTCGCCGGTATGAAGGGTCTGGTTACCAACCCGAAGGGTGAGTTCATCCCGCGGCCGATCAAGTCCTCCTTCCGTGAGGGCCTGACGGTTCTGGAGTACTTCATCAACACCCACGGTGCGCGAAAGGGTCTGGCCGACACCGCGCTTCGTACCGCCGACTCGGGTTACCTGACCCGTCGTCTGGTGGACGTGTCGCAGGACGTCATCGTGCGCGAGACCGACTGTGGCACCGAGCGCGGCATCGTGGTGCCGATCGCGGAGAAGCAGGCCGACGGCTCGCTCATCCGGGACGCCCACGTGGAGACCAGCACCTACGCTCGTACGCTGGCCACCGACGCGGTGGACGCGAACGGCAATGTCGTCGTCGAGAAGGGCCACGACCTGGGCGACCCCGCCCTGGAGGCGCTGCTCGAGGCCGGCATCACCGAGGTGAAGGTCCGCTCCGTGCTGACCTGCACCACCGGCACCGGCGTGTGTGCCACCTGCTACGGCCGCTCGATGGCGACCGGCAAGCTGGTGGACATCGGTGAGGCCGTCGGTATCGTCGCCGCCCAGTCCATCGGTGAGCCCGGTACCCAGCTGACCATGCGTACCTTCCACCAGGGTGGTGTCGCGGGTGACGACATCACGGGTGGTCTGCCCCGAGTTCAGGAGCTTTTCGAGGCTCGTGTGCCCAAGGGCAAGGCCCCCATTGCCGAGGTGTCGGGTCGCGTGCGGCTCGAGGACGACGACCGCTTCTACAAGATCACCATCATTCCGGACGACGGTTCGGACGAGGTGCTCTACGACAAGCTGTCGAAGCGTCAGCGGCTGCGGGTGTTCAAGCATGAGGACGGCTCCGAGCGTCTCCTGGCCGACGGTGACCACGTCGAGGTCGGTCAGCAGCTGCTCGAGGGCTCGGCCGATCCGCACGAGGTGCTGCGCGTGATGGGTCCGCGTCAGGTGCAGGTCCACCTGGTCCACGAGGTCCAGGAGGTGTACCGCTCGCAGGGTGTGTCCATCCACGACAAGCACATCGAGGTGATCGTCCGCCAGATGCTGCGCCGCGTCACCATCATCGATTCGGGTGCGACCGAGTTCCTCCCGGGTTCGCTGGTGGAGCGCGCCGAGTTCGAGTCCGCCAACCGCCGCGTGGTCGCGGAGGGTGGCGAGCCCGCCTCGGGTCGCCCGGTGCTGATGGGTATCACCAAGGCGTCGCTCGCGACCGATTCGTGGCTGTCGGCGGCCTCCTTCCAGGAGACCACCCGCGTGCTCACGGACGCTGCGATCAACTGCCGCTCCGACAAGCTGATCGGCCTGAAGGAGAACGTGATCATCGGTAAGCTGATCCCGGCCGGTACCGGCATCAACCGGTACCGCAACATCCAGGTTCAGCCGACCGAAGAGGCCCGCCAGGCCGCGTACGCTGTCCCGTCCTACGACGACAGCTACTACAGCCCGGACGGCTTCGGCACCTCCACCGGTGCCGCGGTCCCGCTGGACGACTACGGCTTCAGCGACTACCGCTGAGCTTTGTAGGCAGCCAATGGAATTCGGCCCCTGCTCCGATCGGAGCAGGGGCCGAACTCTTTTCACGTCCGGGTGCGCATCGCGGGTTTATGCTGGTTGCGGCGATTTAGCCGATCCCCGGTGGAGGAGCTGACATGTCCGTTGGTCGTATTCGTCACGGTGTCGTCGCGGCAGTCTCCGGGATGGCGGTGCTGTCTCTGTGGGCGCCGCAGGCCGCGGCCGATCCGGGCGGTGGGCTGGGTGGCTGTCAGCACGGTGGAATGCTGAGCGGCACCAGGATTCCGGGTACCGGCAGCGCCGGCCAGAGCGTGCGGCGCGAGGCGGATCTGTGGGGGTGCTCCAGTCCGCTGCTGCCCGGCATCGTGTCGGGGCATTTCAGCGCCGAATTGCCGTTCAACAGTCTCGACGCGCCGTCCATGGGCCAATTCGCCTGGGCCGACGGCAGTATCAGCGCGGTGGTCGCCCAGCCCAATGCGTTGTGGACGATCACCGGCGGTCCCGGCAGCGGGCACACCTTCCGGTTCAACCTCGCCGGCGAAATGAACGTGTGGTGGTACCACTGGGACAACAGCATGCCCGTGGACTCGATGATCTTCCTCGAGTGAGACGACCTTCCTCGAGTGAACCGGGAATGCGAACGGCCCGCGCTCTGACGAGGAGCGCGGGCCGAATTGTGGTGCGGGGTGGGTCAGTTCGCCGGTTGGGGGGCGGCGGGGAGGGCGGCGAAGACCGGGCGGAAGAGGTTGCCGGTGCCGGGGGCGAGGGTGTCGACGTAGCTGAGGGCCGCGTCCGTGGCCTGCTGGCCGCCCGACATCTGGAGGCCGATGGCTCCGCCGACGACACCGCCGACCACGGCGAGCAGGGGAGCGGTGATGAAGTCGAGGACGAACAGGCCGACGGGGAAGCCCGCGATGAAGCCGATGGTGGCGCCGATGGCCGCGCCGGTGGCGACCGCGGGCAGGTTGGCCTGGACGACGTCGAAGAAGTGCTGCTGGGCGTCGACCTCACGGACCGGGGTGTCGGATTCCGCGATGGGGGTGAGGGTCAGCCGGCGGTTGTCCTGATCGATGGTCGGGGTGAATTCGGCTGTCTTGCCGTCGATGTCGTACTTCAGGGGGACCGTGGAGACCAGGACGCCATCGTCGTTGGTCACGATGACGGCGTCGCCGTCCCAGGTGGCGAGGAAGCGCCCGGCCTGCAGGGTGCTGACGGCGGCGCGATGGTCGGCGGTGAGGGCCACGTCATAGCCGATATTGTGATCGGTGCCCTTGATCTGCAGGGCGGGTTGCTCCGGAGCCTGCGCCGGTTCGGCGGTTGCGGTGCCCGCGACGGTGGTCGCGGTCAGGCAAAGCAGGGCGGGCGCAATGTATTTGGTTATAGCCATCGTGGTTTTCCCTCGAGTTGCGGACTGGTTCCCCGACATTTGCGACAAACTACCGTTATCAACTCGAGATGTGAAGGGTTGTGGCGCACAAGGGCAATCGACAAATGGAATCGGCAGGTCAGCGCCGGTGTCAGGAGTGTGGCGTGTCGCTCGCCAGTGGGTCGCCCGCGGGCTCGCCCAGCCGGACCACCACCACGCCGATGAGAATCAATGCGCCACCGAGCAATTGGATCGGCGCGGGCGCCTGGCCGAGCAGTGCCCAGGAGAACAGAATGGCGGCCAGCACCTCGCCGAGCGCGGCGAAGGACGCCAGCCGGGAGCCGAGCAGCCGGGTGGCGGCAATACCGGTCACGTACGAGACGGCGGCGGTGATCACGCCGAGCGCGAGCAGCGGCGCCCACCAGTCCACGATGAAGCCCTGGAACGCGACGGAATTGGTAGTGGCGTGCAGCGGCACGATGCCGATCAGTCCGGCCGCCAGAATGCCGAGCCCGCCGACCAGCAGTCCGCCGGTGGCCAGCACGGTGCCGGGTACCTGGTCCCCGGCGTGCGCGGACAGGATGAAATACGCTGCCGCGCCGACCATCGCGCCCAGTGCCCAGGTGATGCCGACCCAGCTGGTGGCCGTGCCGGAGTTCGGGTCGAGCACCAGGATCAAGCCGGTCACGCCGATCACCGCGCCGAGAACGGTTGCGCGCCCGGGCTTCTGGCTGTGCCGCAGCCACAGCCACACCACCACCGCGATGGGTGCGGTGTATTCGATGAGCAGTGCCACCGCGACTTCCATGTGCGCGACGGCGTTGAAGTAGGCCAGCTGCGCGGTGGCGACGGCGAGCAGGCCGTAGCCGGCGAGCAGGGCGGCATTGCGGCGCAGCAGGTTCCAGTCGCCGCGCAACTGTCGCGCGGCCACGGGCAGCAGGACCAGCGCGCCGAGCAGTACGCGCACGATGACCACGGCGGCCGGACTCCAGCCGGCGTCGATGAGCCCGCGGGCCAGCGGGCCGGAGAGCCCGAACGCGGCCGCCGACAGCGCGGCGCAGAGCAGCCCGGAACGCAAGCGGTTCGACACCGCCACTCTGTCATGAGTCAAAGTCGCCATGACAAATGACGCTAGGCGGCCCGGGTGTAATCTGTCAAAGTGATTTTCGCTGATGACACGGTGGCGGCCATGGCGGCGGCGGTGGAACTGGTGAACTCGGCCGAGGACCCGGACACCCTCACCGAGATCGCCCAGCTGGACGAGTTTTTCGTCAAGCACGGCTACACCGGCGTCCATGCCCGCACCCGGGCGGAGCTGACGGCCGTCCGCGCCCAGCGCGCCCCGCTGCGCCGCCTGCTCACCGCCGACCGCGACACGGCGGTCGACCTGGTGAACGCCATCCTGGCCGAGCATCACGCGGTGCCGCGGCTGGTCCGCCACGACGGCCTCGACTACCACATCCACGCGGTCCCGCCCGAGGCTCCGCTGGATGTCCGCATGGCCGTCGAGACCGCCATGGCCATGATCGACCTGATTCGCGCCGACGAGCTGTCCCGGCTGGCCATCTGCGCCGACGAGACCTGCACGGGCATCGTGCTGGACCTGTCCCGCAACCGTTCCCGCCGCTACTGCTCCACGGCGTGCACCAACCGCAATGCGGTCGCGGCCTACCGGGCTCGCAAAATGGTCGGTTGAGCCCGCCGGACGGTCAGCTGATCACGTCGGCGAGCCGATCCACCTGATCGGTGTCGCGGCCGTAGCAGTACAGCATCACCTCGTCCGCCCCGAGATCGCCGAATTGCCGGATGGCGTCGCGGATTTCGCCGGGCGTGGTCAGCATGCCGTCGACCATGAAGTCGGCGCGGCCGGAGAATTCGTAGTACGCGCCCATGGACGCGCGGGCGTCGTCGAGCACGGCGTCCGCGCCGAGCGCGACATTGATCTGGGCCACGATGCGGGGCGCGCCGGTGCGGCCGTGGTCGCGCCAGGAACGGCGGACCGTGTCGAAGAGCCCACCCGCCCAGGAGGGTGCGGCGGCGGCGAGGAACCCGCCGCCCCAGCGGCCGACGCGTTCCAGCGCGGCGGGCTGGAAGCCGCCGAAGAGCAGTTCCGGGCCGGGGAGCGAGCTCGGTGCGGGGCCGATGGGCCCGCAGGTGGAACTGAACGGTTTGCCGGCCCAGAGCTCGCGCATGAGGCCGATCTGCTCATCGAGGCGGCGGCCGCGAGTATGCAGTTCGGTGCCGGAGGCCTCGTGGTCGTCGGCGCGCCCGCCCACGCCGAGGCCGAGCACGAAGCGCCCGCCGGACAGCACATCCAGGGTGGCGGCCTGTTTGGCGAGCAGCGCGGGATCGCGCAAGGGTGCGATGAGGACCTCGGTCTGCAGCTTCACGCGGCTGGTCGCGCCGGCGAGCACGCCGAGGGTGACCAGCGGTTCGGGATTGTCGTAGACCAGCCGATCGAGCAGACCGAGGGTGGAGAAGGGGCCGGCGTCGGCGCGGCGCGCCCAGTCGAGCAGGGCGGGGGGATCGGAAATGGGGAGTCCGAGACCGATGTGCATGGGGGTGACCTCCATGGAGAGATGCGTGGGCACAATTAATCTGCCGCCCACTCCGCGCCTCTCCGGAGGCGGATGCTCTCATTCTGCGGCACAACTTCCGGAGAGCATCTCTTGGATTGTGGCCAATATAGGACCCTTTCGAGCAATGTCGCAACCGGGTCGGTAGCTCCGGGTGCGCCGGGCCGGGTTGGGCGATAGTGTTGCTGCGCCGCCCTGGCGGGCCGGTGGATGGTGCTAGCGTGCCCGTACGCTGTACGAGTTCAATCGGGGTTTTCCAGGTAATGACGATGAGAACACAACTGCCGCTGCGGCCCTACGATGTCGTGCTGATCGGCGGCGGCATCATGAGCGCGACGCTCGCGATGCTGATCAAGCATCTGGAACCCAGCTGGACCATCGGCGTGTACGAGCGATTGCCCGAGGTGGGCTCCGAAGCGTCGGCGGCCTGGAACAATTCGGGCACCGGCCATGCCGGACTGTGCGAACTCGATTACACCACCGAGAATCCCGACGGCACCATCGATATCGAGCCGGCGCTCGAGCTCAATGAGCAGTTCCAGCTCACCCGGCAGCTGTGGGCGTCGCTGGTGGAATCCGGGGTGCTGCGCAAGCCGGAGACCTTCATCAATCCGGTCCCGCACCTGACGCTGGCGCGCGGGCAGCGGGAAGTGGATTTCCTGCGCCGCCGTCACGAAACCATGTCCGCGCACCACCTTTTCGCGAATATGCGATTCAGCGACGATCCGGAGGTCATTGCCGACTGGGCCCCGCTGATCACCCGGGGTCGTGACGCCTCCGAGCCGATCGCCGCGACCCGCGATATCACCGGTAGCGATGTGGATTTCGGCGAACTGACCGGCCAGCTGTTCCATTGGCTGCGCTGGCAGGATGTCGAGATACACCGCAATTGCGAGGTGCGCGGGCTGCGCCGCAACAATGACGGCACCTGGCAGTTGCGGGTCGACTGGCGCACCGACAACGACCGCCTCACGCGAAAGGTGGACGCCCGCTTCGTATTCGCGGGCGCGGGCGGCTGGGCGCTGAAAATCCTGCAGCGGGCGGGTGTTCCGGAAGTGCACGGTTATGGTCTGCTGCCGGTGAGTGGCCGATTCCTGCGCTGTGACAATCCCGCCGTGGTGGCCGAGCACGACGGGAAGGTCTACGGCAGCGCGCCCGAGGGTGCGCCGTCGATTGCCATGCCGCACTTGGATACCCGGGTCGTGAATGGCGATCGCGCGCTGCTGTTCGGTCCGTACGCGGGTGCGAATCCTCGTTTCCTGAAACGGGGTTCGCTCTTCGACGCCGCGGGGTCGGTGCGGCCGGGCAATGCGGGCCCGATCGCGGCCATGTTGAAATCGAATCCCGAGCTGATGCGGCTGCTGGTGGCGCAGCTGGCCTCGACCCGGAAGAAGAAGCTCGCCGCGCTGCGGGAATTCGTCCCCGAGGCGCGCGCCGAGGATTGGACCCTGATCACCGCGGGTCAGCGCGCCCAGCTGGTGAAGCCGGATCCGGAGCACGGCGGGGTGCTGGCGTTCGGGACGGAAGTCGTTGCCGCGCAGGATGGGTCGATCGCCGCGGTGTTGGGCGCCACGCCGGGCGCGTCGACCGCCCCGGTGATTCTGCTCGAGGTGCTGGAGCGTTGCTTCCCGCGCTACTCCCGGCTCTGGGAGCCGCGGTTGCGCGAGCTCATGCCGACGCTGGGGCAGAGCCTGGCCAACGATCCGCGGCTGGCGCGCCAGACCATGGCCCGGACCGCCGAGGCGCTGGGGCTGGCCGGCCGGGTGGTGGGCTGAACCGGCGGAAGCTGTCGTGGATCCGTGGCAGGAAGCTGCCGTGGACAAAGCCGCGTCCGGCCCGGTATGAAATTGGAACAGGTTTCAATTTCTGGCCGGGCAGGAGAAGCGATGGACAGCACTACCAAGGACGAGGCGAACGCCGCCATGGGCGAGATGGTGATGGCGGGCTTCCAGAAGCTCGGCTTCATCCAGTTCACCGGTATCGAGGGCGTGGACTACACACCGGGCCGCAATGTGGTCCGCATGGCCGCGCGCCCCGAGCACTTCAACCACAATGGCGATATCCACGCCGCCCTGCTGTTCGGTCTGGCCGAGACGGCCGCCATGGGCGTGTCCATCTCCGGCATCGTGGACCTGCTCGGCGACACCTTCATCGTCGCCCGCGACGGCCGCATCGAATACCTGGCCCGGGCCAAGGGTGAGGCGGGCCCGTTCAGCGCTACCTCCGAGCTGACGCCGGAGACCATCGCCGAGACCCGCGCGAACATCGAATCCCGCACCGAGATCGAGCTCGAGGTGCCGGTGACGATCTCCGATGTCACCGGCAAGCCCGTGGCCCGCGCCGCCTTCACCGCGGTGATCCGGCCGCGCCGGAAGTGATTCCGGCGCGAGCGAAATGACTCAGCGCTCGCTGTCGAGCATGGCCATCTGCGCGGGCGCGTAGCGGCCGCCCGCCACCTGGTCGGCGGGCGCGGCCGCCTCGATGGTGGCCAGCTCGGCCTCGGACAGCCGAATGTCCACCGCCGCAACGGCTTCGGCCCAGCGTTCGGGCTTCCGCGCGCCGATCAGCGGCACGATGTCCGTGCCCCGCGACAGCACCCAGGCGATGGCCAGCTGGGCCACGCTCACCTGGTGTTCGGCCGCGATCTTCGCCAGCGCGTCGACCAGGCGCAGGTTGGCGTCGAGATTCTCGCCCTGGAAACGCGGGCTGTGCGCCCGGAAATCGGAGGGCGCGAACTGCTGCCCGGGCCGCAGCGAATCGCTCAGCAGACCGCGCGAGAGCACCCCGTAGGCGGTGATGCCGATGCCGAGTTCCCGTGCGACGGGCAGGATTTCGGCCTCGATGCCACGCGAGATCAGGGAGTATTCGATCTGCAGGTCCACGATCGGGTGCACGGCCGCCGCGCGGCGCAGCGTCTCCGCGCCCACCTCGGACAGGCCGATGTGGCGGATGTAGCCGGCCTGCACCAGCTCGGCCAGGCCGCCGATGGTCTCCTCGATCGGAATGTTCGGGTCCAGCCGGGCGGGCCGGTAGATGTCGACGTAGTCGGTGCCCAGCCGTTGCAGGGAGTAGGCGAGGAAGTTCTTGGTGGCCGCGGGCCGGGTGTCGACGCCGCCGAAGCTGTTGTCGGGTCCGCGCAGCGCGCCGTACTTCACGCTGAGCAGGATGTCCTCGCGCTTGCGGTCGGCCAGCGCCTGCCGGATGAGCAGTTCGTTGTGGCCCATGCCGTAGAAGTCGCCGGTGTCGATGAGGTTCGCGCCCGAGTCGAGGGCGGCGTGCACGGTGGCGATCGAGACGGCGTCGTCGGCGGTGCCGTACATGCCGGACATGCCCATGGCCCCGAGGGCCGGGCGGGAGACGGCGGGCCCGGTCTTGCCGAGCCGGACGGTGCTGAGGTGCGTGGTCATATCGCTAACACTGCGCCCCGCCGGCGAGGTCCGGGAGAGGAGCGTTCATCCAGGGATCGCCGATCCCTGGTAACCGCCCGTGGACGGCTGGGGAGTAATTCGCGCGCCGCAGACTGGGATCGCCGGTACCTGGCTAGCGGGCCGGGGACGGGGGACAGTGGTGAGGTGGATCGAACCGAGCTGGCAGACTTCCTGCGCCGCCGCCGTGAGCAGCTGCAACCCGCCACCGTCGGGTTGCCGCCGGGCGCGCGCCGCCGCACCCCGGGCCTGCGCCGCGACGAGGTCGCCATGCTCGCGGGCATGTCGACCGACTACTACACCCGGCTGGAACAGGCGCGCGGCCCGCGCCCGTCCGTGCAGGTCCTGGCCTCGCTGGCGCGGGCGGTGCGGCTAACCGACAGCGAGCGCGACCACCTCTACCACCTGTCCGGCCACCAGGCCCCCGCGCGCGGCGGCGACAGTCATGTGGGACCGGGCCTGCTGCACCTGCTCTCGAAGCTGGACGACACTCCCGCCGTGGTCATCTCCGACCTGGGTGAGGTGCTGGTGCAGAACCGCATGCACACCCTGCTGTCCGGGGACTACTCGCAGCGGCGCGGGCTGGAGCGCTGCATTCCGTGGCGCTGGTTCACCGAACCGAGCTCCCGCGCCATCTTCCCCCCGCAGGACTGGGAAGCCATGAGCCACAAGCATGTCGCCGATCTGCGCGCGGTCTCCTCCCGCCGCGCCGGCGACGCCGACGTGACCGAGCTGGTGGCCCGGTTGCGGGCCGCCAGCCCGGAGTTCGAGCGGCTGTGGAACGAGCACGAGGTGGGCACCGGCACCGGCCACATCAAGCGCATGATCCACCCGGAAGTCGGTGTGCTGGAGCTGATCTGCGAACCGTTGCTCACCCCCAGCGCCACCCGGCACGTGCTGATCTACTACCCCGCGCCCGGCACCGACACCCAGGAGAAGCTGGATCTGTTGCGGGTCATCGGAACTCAGTCCATGACCAGCCGCTGACGGTCGACCGCAACGAAATCGGCCCCGAACCAGTTGGTTCGGGGCCGGCCTTCGTCTCACTCGTGCGGCACGCCGCAGTTCACTCGTGCGGCACGCCGCAGTTCACTCGTGCGGCACGCCGCAGCGGCGCTTGCGCGGCTTCAGATGCAGCCCCGGCAGCGGCGGCGCGGGGATCCGCTGGTCCGGTGTGTGCCCGGCGATATCGGCGAAACGGCCGACATCGTGCTTCTCCCAGTCGTTGCGGGCCTGTTCGATCTCCTCGTGGCTGCGGGCCACGAAGTTCCACCACATGACGAGATCCTCGCCGAACGGTTCACCGCCGAGCAGCAGCAGATGCGCGCCGCCCGCGGAGTCGTGCAGCCGGAGGGACTCGCGGTCGCTGCCCAGGTAGAACAAGCTGCCGGGCGCGACGGCGGTGTCGTCGATGCTGAGCCCGCCCGCGATCACCAGCACCGCGTGCTCGAAGTCCGGATTCAGCGGCAGCGTCACCGCCGCACCCGCCTCGAGGCGCAGATCCGCGCCGACGATCGGGGTGTAGGCCCGCGCCGGGGAGGTGACCCCGCCGAGCGAGCCCATCAGGACGACGCCGTGCAGCCCCGGCAGCACGAACTCGGGCAGGTCCCGATGCTGCTCGAAATGCGGTGCGATATCCCGGGATTCATCCGGCAGTGCCACCCACAGCTGGAGCCCGTGACCCGAGATGTGGCCCGGCACCCGATATTCCGAGTGCGCGATGCCGCGTCCGGAGGTCATGAGGTTCAGCTGCCCGGGCGCGATCTCCACATCCGAGCCCACACTGTCGCGGTGGCGGATCCGCCCGTCCAGAGGCCACGTGACCGTTTGCAATCCGATATGCGGATGCGGGTCGATGTCGTGCCCCTCCGGGTTGGCGGGTGAGCCCCCGTCGAAATGGTCCAGGAAACACCACGCGCCGACCGTCGGCAGGTCCCGCTGCGGCAGCGACCGGAACACGGTCACCCCGCGCACGCCGCCCAGCGGCACCTCGCGGGCCGGAAAGAATTCGGCGCGAGGCCCGGGCCGCCCGGACGATTCGCACAGCGCCTCTTCCGGCCGTGGCTCCAGATCGCTCATGCCCGCTCCTCCCTGATCACCTCTTGATGCCCTTGCCCACTACGTATTCGTCGTATTCCGGGTGCTTGTCCAACCAGCCCTTGATGAACGGGCAGCGCGGCACGATGACGCGACCGCGGGCGATCACATCCTTGATCGCCTCCTGCGCGAGCAGATTCGCCAGGCCCTTGCCGCTGAATTCCTGATCCACCTCGGTATGAATGAAGGTGGTGTCGTTGTCGTCGCGCTCGCGGTACTCGCTGAACCCGGCGAGCGAATTCCCGTACCACACCTCGTACCGGTGTTGCGCGTCGTTACGAACGACTGCGGCCGTCACGGCCTGTTCGCTCATTGTTCAGTTCTCCTTCCGCACCCGCACCGGATGTCTGCTCATAATCGACACGCGATTGAACGCGCCGATAGTGGTCGCAGCCCAGATGAGAACGGACATCTGGTCATCCGATAAATGTTGCCGCGCAGCAGCATACTCACGCTGCATGGTCTCCTCATCCGGTAATGAAGAGACCGTCTCGGCCACCGAGAGTGCGGCCTGCTGCAGTTCCGTGAACAGGTACGGACTGCGGTGCCAGGCGGTCAGGACATCCAATTGCTGCTGGGTGACACCGGCTTCGCGGGCGTACCGGGAATGCAGGTCCAGGCAGAACGGGCAGCCGGTGAGCTGGGAGACGCGCACATTCACCAATTCCATGACCGCACGGTCCAGATCGGCGGCCGCGGCGGCGTTCCGCACCGCGAGTGCGACACTGTTGAGTTCGCGGAAGACCTCGGGCGTCTGCTTGTCGATCCACAACCGGTCGTGAGTTACAGGTGACTGCATAGTGGCTGCATCGTAAGCCGAGAATGTGAACCGTGCCTTCCGGTCTGAAAATTGGTGTTTCAGTCCGAGGTCTTCCGGGGTGAACTCAGAGTGCCGCGGCCGCCCGCTGCCTCGCGAAGAAATCGAGCACGGCCGTGTGCCAGGCGTCGGGCTGCTCCACCATGACGACGTGCCCGCCCGGGAGCTCGGTGTACTCGGCCCCCGGAATCCCGGCGGCCTGCGCGCGGGCGTTGGCCGGATCGCAGAGCAGGTCGCCGGTGAGCCCGATGACCAGCGTCGGTACCGCCACCCGCGGCAGGTCGGCGCGCACATCCGTGTGCTCGATCAGCGCCGCCTGCGCGGCGGTGCCGCCCGGGATGTTCGCCGCGGTCTGCGCCAGGATCTCCGAAAGCTGCTCTTCGGGAAGGGTATTCACGAAGTCCGCGCTGAACCCGGCGAGCAGGACGAACCGCGCGAAGGATTCGCGGTCCCCGGCGGCCAGGGCGCGCCGCCACAGTTGGATGTTCAGCCTCGACCGATTGTCGGGCTTGGCGAAGCCGCCGGTGAGCACCAGCCCGCGTACCCGCTCCGGATGCCGCACCGCCGCCCGGATCGCCACCGCGGTGCCGAGCGAGAAGGCGACGATCGAAAAGGTCCCGGCCCCTCGAGCCACCGCCTCGGCGACCAGGGCGTCGGCGAGGGAGTCCAGGGTGAGCGGAGTGTCATCGGCCGGGTAATCGGACCCGATGACCAGGTGATCGGTGGCGAGCAGAGGGATCAGGCCGCCGAAGTTGGCATCGATGCCGCCGCCCCCGCCGTGGGCCAGCACGATGGCGGGGCCGGAACCGGAGACCTGGGTGGTGAGGACCGGCCTTTCGGAAGAAATGTTCGTCATGGCGGCGACGTTAGGGATTCACATGGGTGTGAAGGTCAACTCGATGTGCGGGAGGTCACAGTGCTGATCGGCGAACTGTCCCGGGCCACCGGGGTGCCCGCCCGGCTGCTGCGCTACTACGAGGAGCAGGGGCTGCTTGTCCCGCACCGTGATTCGAACGGCTACCGCAGCTACCCGGCCACCGCCCCGGATCGGGTCGCCCGCATCCGCGAACTCCTCGACGCCGGACTGCCCACCCGCGATATCCGGGAACTGCTGCCCTGCGCCACCGACTCCGGCTTCCAGCACTGCGATCATTCCCGGCAGGTGGTGAGCGACGGTCTCGATCGCCTCGACGACCAGATCGCCGAGCTGACCCATCGCCGCATGCTGCTGGCCCGGCAGCAGGACGCGGTCCTGGCCGCGCCCTACGACCCGAATCCAGGTGTGGCCGAGGCGTCCTGAGCCGACTCGGAACGACTAGGCGGTTCCTTCCCGGAGGCGGCGATTGACCTCGGTGAAACCCGCTGCCACAGCGGCCAATTGCTCGGGAGTGAAGGCGTCGATGAAGAATTCGCGCACCGTCTCGACGTGACCCGGGGCGGCCTGGTCGAGGCGCTCGCGTCCGGCGTCGGTGAGGCGGGCGTAGACCGCGCGTAGATCGGTGCGGCAGCTGCGGCGGGCCACCAGGCCCGCCTTCTCCAGTTGGTCGACCTGGTAGGTGAGCTTGCTCTTGGAGTTGAGCAGGGTCGAGGCCAGTTCGGTCATGCGCAGTTCGCCGTCGGGGGCGGCGGCGAGGCGAACCAGGATCTCGTATTGCGGGTGGGAGAGTCCGGAGTCCCGCTCGAGCTGTCTGCCGAGTCGGCGTTCCAGCAGGCTGGAGGCACTCAGGAAGGCCAACCAGGCCGCCCGTTCCTCCTCGTTCAGCCAGCGTGGACTCATCTGCCCAGGTTACAGCCGGTTGTTCGAGTCGGAATAACCTTCCGCCGCCTGCGGTTCAAATTTGAACACTGTGCCCCATTCAAAGAACTGGTCCCTGGCCTCAGGAGAACTCTCATGAGCAGCACCTTCGTCGGCGCAAGCGTCCGCACCCGCGTGCGGATTCCGCTGACCTTCGCCGACGGCTACTCGACCACCGCACAGGCGGTCACCTTCGATGGCCTCGCCGACGGCCGCGAGCACGTGGCCCTCGTCCTCGGTGAACTCGACCCCGGTCCGGACGGGCCGGGCACGCCGCTGGTGCGGCTGCACTCGGAATGCCTCACCGGCGACGTCTTCGGCTCCGCCCGTTGCGACTGCGGACCGCAGCTGCGCGAGGCCGTCGAACTCATCACCGGCACCGGCGGCATCCTGCTCTACCTGCGCCAGGAGGGCCGTGACATCGGCCTCTACAACAAGCTCGACGCCTACGCCCTGCAGGACTCGGGCCTGGACACCTACCAGGCCAATACCGAACTCGGCTTCGACGAGGACGCCCGCGACTACACCGCGGCCGCCCAGATGCTGGCCGCTCTCGGCGTCGGCGAACTCGACCTGCTCACCAACAATCCCGACAAGGTCCGCCAGCTGACCGCCCTCGGCGTGACGGTGCGCGACACCGTCCCCACCGGCGTCCACGCCACCCCCGACAACCTGCGCTACCTGCGTGCCAAGGCCGAGCACACCGGGCACACCATCCGGCTCGTCGGCTGAGCCGACCATAGAAATCCCCGAAAGGAATCCCATGTCCCAGACCGTGACTCACGAGCGGACGGACCGCATGCCGGTGCTCTACCTGAGCCACGGCGCACCGCCCCTGGCCGACGACCCGATCTGGCCCGGCCAGCTCGCCGCCTGGTCGGCCGAACTGCCCAGGCCCACCGCCATTCTGGTGGTCTCCGCGCACTGGGAGGACGCGCCCGTCACTCTCGGCGCGACCACCACCGTGCCGCTGCTCTACGACTTCTGGGGCTTCCCCGAGCACTACTACCGGGTCCGCTACGCCGCCCCCGGCGCCCCCGACCTGGCCGCGAAAGTCCGTGCGCTGCTGGGAAGTCCGGGCCGGCCGGTGCACGAGGCGCCGACCCGTGGCCTCGACCACGGCGCGTACGTGCCGCTCGTCGAGATGTATCCCGACGCCGACATCCCGGTCCTGCAGCTGTCCCTGCCGACCCTCGACCCGGTCGGCCTCTACGACCTGGGCCGTCGTCTCGCCCCGCTGCGCGACGAGGGTGTCCTCATCCTCGGCAGCGGCTTCTTCACGCACAACCTGCGTGAGGCGAACTTCTCCATGCCGGCCGACTTCGCGCCCGGCTGGTCCCAGGAATTCGACCACTGGGGTGACGAGGCGCTGGCCGCCGGTGACATCGACGCCCTGCTGGACTTCGAACACACCGCCCCCGACGCCCGCCGCGCCCACCCGCGCACCGAGCATTTCGCGCCGCTGTTCGTGACCCTCGGCGCGGGCGCAGCCGAACTGGCCACGCAGCACACCGCCATCGACGGTTTCTGGTACGGAATGGCCAAGCGCTCCATCCAGATCGGCTGATCCGGGCGGAGCCGGGGCTCAGTTCCGCCGGCGGGCGGCGCCATTCGACCCGACCGGCGGATCACACGTCTGACCGCCCCCGTAGAGCTCGATCTTGTGGTCGAGGACCACCAGGGTGGACTGGAGTTCCTCGATCTGGGTGAGCACTTCGGCGCGGGTTCGCCGGAACATCTCGAGCCGCTCCGGATAGGTGTGCTCCCCGGACCGCACCAGCTCCGCGTACTTGACCATGTCGGCCACCGACATGCCCGTGCGCCGCAGCTTCCCGATGAACGCCAGCCACCCCAGATCCCGGTCGCTGAACCGGCGCTGGCCGGAGTGGTCGCGGCCCACGTAGTCCATCAGGCCGATGCGCTCGTACCAGCGCAGCGTGTCCCGGGTCAGGCCGCAGCGATCGGAGACCTCGCCGATCGAATACCGCGGCCGTTCGTGTTCCACGGTGTCCTGCGGCGCCGGATTGCGCTGTTGTACCGGTACTGCGCTCATCGGTCTCACCCCTTCCTGCCGAACCATTCACAACGCTAGCGGGTTGGAGTGCACTCCAAGCAAGCCTACGGGCGTGCGACGTGGAGGATCTGGGGTGCGCGAAGTTTCGGTGTGCGGCTCGACCGGCCCGTTTCGCGCCTACCCTGGGGTCATGGCTGGAAAAGACGTGGATCGGATCAGGGCTCGCTCGGCCCTGGAGACGGCCAAGGAACAACCGGTGATCACGGCCATTGCCGCGCTGCCCGTGGTGGCGGTGCTGGGCGTGGTGTGGTGGCTGCTCGGCTTCTGGCCGGCGCTGCTGCTCCTGCTGATCTTCGGTGGTGTCGTGGTGTGGAAGGGCAAGCTACTCGGCTGAGCCCGGCCCGGCCGAGGTAACCGGATCTACCGCGGCACGTGGAATCGCACCAGTTCACCCGTGCCCGGGTCGGCGGCTGCCCACGGGCGGTCGAACTCGATGACCGCCAGCGCCGAGGTGGGGAATTTCGCGCTCATCTCCTCGGCCGGGCCGGAGCGCCGGTTGGCTGCCAATTCCCATGCCGTCCAGGGCATTCCGGGGGAGTGGCCGATGACCAGCAGGGTTTCCACGGCATCGTCGGTGAGTTGCAGCATCTCGATGATGACGTGCGGGGATGCCTCGTAGATCGAACCCTCGAATGTCACCGGCGCGGTGATGCCGGTGGCCGCCAAGGTCTCCCGCGTCCGCGTCGAAGTGGAACAGAGGACGGCGTCGATCTCCGGCTGGGTGGCGCGCAGCCAGTCACCCGCCAGCGCCGCCTCGCGCCGCCCGCGCGGGGCCAGGGGCCGCTCATGGTCCTGCACGCCCTCGGGGTATCTGGATTTACCGTGCCGCATCAGGATGAGAGTCCGCACCATAGGCATTACGGTAGGGGGCCTCGAGTGCGCCCGGGAGACCGGTCTCGCAGCGGTGCGCGCCGGTGCCGACGTGAGACATGCTCACACTCGAGGCACACTGAAGGTGGCGACACATCGCAGTGCCGACACCCGATGGAATGCCGCCTATATTAGAACGTGTTCTACCGACCCTGCTCGAGCCCGAGCGGAGTATTACACGCGACAGTTTCGAGGATCTGCGAGATATGGCCTATGTGATCACGCAGCGTTGTTGCAACGACGCCAGCTGCGTACCCGAGTGTCCGGTCGATTGCATTCGTCCCACGCCCGAGCAACGCGAGTTCGCCACCACCGAGCAGCTCTATATCGACCCGGACACCTGCATCGACTGCGGCGCCTGTGTCGATGCCTGCCCGGTCGACGCGATCTTCTCCGAGGACGATCTGCTCGCCTCGCTGGCGCGCTTCCGCGATATCAATGCCGCCTACTTCCAACGGCATCCGCTGGAGTCGAACTTCGAGCCGCTGGTCGCGCCGTCACGGGCGCCCAAGGAACTGGGCACGCTGCGGGTCGCCATCATCGGCGCGGGCCCCGCCGCCTGCTACGCCGCCGAGGAGCTGCTGCGCCGCGCCGACGTCGAGGTGGAGCTGTTCGACCGGCTGCCCACCCCGTACGGCCTGGTGCGCGCGGGCGTCGCCCCCGACCACCCGGGCACCAAGTCGGTGGCCGGCCTGTTCGAGTCCGCCTTCCGGCGCGAGGCCTTGCAGTACCGGTTGAATGTCGAGGTCGGCAAGCACATCTCGCACGAGGAGCTGCTCGCCCACCACCACGCCGTCATCTACGCCGTCGGTGCGGCCACCGACCGCCACCTCGGCATCCCCGGCGAGGACCTGCCCGGCAGCCACTCCGCCACCGAGTTCGTGGCCTGGTACAACGGCCACCCGGACTTCGCCGACCGCGAATTCGACCTCTCCGGCGAGCGCGCCGTCATCGTTGGCAACGGCAATGTGGCGCTCGATGTGGCCCGCGTGCTCACCGTCGACCCGGACGAGCTGGCCAAGACCGATATCGCCGACCACGCCCTGGATGCGCTGCGCCGCAGCAACATCACCGAGGTCGTGGTGCTGGGCCGTCGCGGTCCGCTGCAGGCCGCCTACACCTCGCCGGAATTCCTGGCGCTGACCCACCTGAAGGGCGTCGACATCATCGTCGACCCCGAGGACCTGGTCCTGGACCCGGCCTCGCAGGCCGAGCTGGACCACCCGGAGGTCGAGCCCTCGCTGCAGCTCAAGTACACCCTCGCCCAGGAATACGCCGCCGGTTCCCGCAACCCGGACAACAAGCGAATCGTGTTCCGCTACCTGGTCTCTCCGACCGCCATCACCGGCGACGGCAAGGCCGAGGCGGTCGAGTACGTGCACAACGAGCTGGTCGAGGAGAACGGCCGCACCGTGGCCCGCGCCTCGGACCGGACCGGCACCCTCGAGGCGTCGCTGGTGCTGCGCTCCATCGGCTACAAGGGCGAGCCCGTCGCGGACGTGCCGTTCGACGAGTCTGCCGGCGTCATCCCCAATGACAAGGGCCGAGTCGTGGCCGACGGCAACCCCGTTGTGGGCGTCTACGTCTCCGGCTGGATCAAGCGCGGCCCGCGCGGGGTCATCGGCTCCAACCGGATGGACTCGCAGGAGACCGTCGACCAGCTCATCGAGGACTTCACCCAGGGCAAGCTCGCTGCCCCGCAAGCCGATCGCGCCGCGCTGGAGGCCCTGCTCGCCCAGCGGCAGCCCGACCAGATCGGCCGGGACGGCTGGAAGGCCATCGACACCGCCGAGAAGACCGCGGGCAAGTCCGCGGGCCGCCCGCGCGTGAAGTTCACCAGCGTCGAGGACCTCCTCAAGGCCGCCAAGGGGTAAACCCAACTCTCGGGACTCTCAGGGCTTCGCCCCCGAACCCCCGTGAAACGCGGACCTGTCCCTGCATCAACGGCTGTGGCCCCACCTGTAATGGGTGGGGGCACAGCCGTTTTGGCGGTTGGCCTGGGAGTTGACGGTCGATGAGGAGGCCGTCCTCGGCGCACGGGGAGGGGATGGCGGGGTTGGGTTGGGCATTGGTGATCGACCCGGCGCGCAGTGTCACAGGCAAACATCCAGCGAACGTATTGGCCCGCAGGGAATGTCGCACCAGGCCGGCCGATTTCGCAGTTGCGCCACCGGCTCAGCTGAGCAGTACCGGATTCGGCTGGGCAGTACCGGATTCAGCGGAGCAGCACCGGATTCAGCTGGGCAGCGGCCCGATACGCACCGCCGTGGTCGTCACCCCGCCCACCACGAACCACAGCCGCAGCGCCGCCGGATGCCCGGTGCGGTCGCCCGGCTCGTGCCGGCTGCGCACGCTGATGTGCTGACGCGCCAGCACCGGCGCCACGTACTCGATGACTGCGCGATGCGGCCCGGCCACCAGCTTCGGGTAGTCGACCAGGTACTGCTCCACCGCCTGCCAGTAGGCCGCGTTGTTCACGTGGTTGTACTGGTCGATATCGGTGGCGCGCACCGGGAACGGCAGATCCACGTCCGATTCCGGCGGCGTGGGGTCGGTGAGCCAGGGCCGCCAGCGCAGCCGGTGCTGATCGGTGGTGCGGGCGAGTTCGGCCAGGCCCTCATCGCTGATCCGGGTCGGCATATTGGTGAACTCGTTGATATTGATCCAGAACCCTTCGGTCTCGATCAGACCACCGTTCTCGCTGGTGATTCGCACCCGCATATTGGTCCACCGCGTCGACATGGCCGAACACCAGCGCCGTAGTTCCACCCGGTCCGGCCAGTGGATGGGCCGTACCACGTCCACCACGGTGCGCCGCACGATCCAGGCCGGATCCGTCCGATGGAAGAATCCGGATTGCATTTCCTCCCAGGCGATGTCCTGGAGATAACGGGCCACGGCATCGAATCGCAGCCGGTGATAGGGATCCACATCGCCGGCTCGGGCGGGCCACGCGGAAGCGAAGCCCATGCCCTCCTGGGGAAGCGGGGCGAGTGGCTCATCGAGTGACACTGGTGCTCCTCGCGCTGCACGGTGTGCCGCGTGTCTTTCCAAAAGCACCGGTGAGGTGCTTGCTGACCGAAGTCCGTGACATGACTCTACGGGGCGTGCGGGACACACTCACGTCGAGTCACCTGTACTTCTGTTCGGGGAACGACAGTGTTTCTCGGCTGCGGAGATCAGTCCAGCCGAATGGGAAGCGGCACTGTTCGGGGCTTGACGGCGTCGTCGCGCAATGTCGCCGTTATCGGCGGAAGGACTATGTCGCTTTTGGGGGAATGACAGTGCGTCGCACGGCCCGTAGCCTTTCCTGTTGTACATCCAGCAGCAGGGAGGACGACGCAGGGTGGCCGCAGGGGCGAGGGCCGGTTCGCGGTTCGGGCAGTACGAGTTGCGGCGGCTGCTCGGGGTCGGCGGCATGGGCGAGGTCTACGAGGCCTACGACACGGTGCGCGATCGGGTGGTCGCGGTGAAACTGCTGGATGTCGACCTGGCGCGGCAGCCCACCTACGTCGAGCGCTTCCGTCGCGAATCCCGCACCGCCGCCAAACTCCAGGAACCGCACGTCATTCCGGTGCACGACTGGGGTGAGGTGGACGGCGTCCTGTTCATCGACATGCGGCTGGTGCGCGGCCGCGACCTCAAGGCTTACCTGCACGACGAGGGCCCGATGGCGCCCGAGCAGGCCGTCACCGTGGTGGAGCAGGTCGCCGCCGCACTCGACGCCGCCCACGAGAGTGGGCTCGTACACCGCGACGTCAAACCCGCCAATATCCTGCTCACCGGCGAAACCTTCGCCTACCTGGTGGATTTCGGCATCGCGCACACCGAGTCCGACGTCCAGCTCACCCAGACCGGCAATGCCATCGGCTCCTTCGCCTACATGGCCCCGGAACGCTTCGAGCACAATGCCTCCGTCTCGCCCGGCGCCGACATCTACGCGCTGGCCTGCGTACTCTACGAATGCCTCACCGGCGGGCCGCCGTTCCGGGTGGAGGGCAATCTCGCCACCATCCGGGCCCACATGCTCACGCCCCCGCCGCGGCCCAGCGTCCGTGCCGGGGTCCCGGTCGGCCTGGACCAGGTGGTCGCCATCGGCATGGCCAAGGATCCGACCCGGCGCTACGCCACCGCCGGGCAACTCGCCCGCGCCGCCCGGGCCGCGCTGATACGGGCCGGCCACGGCGAGCCCACCCGCACCACCGTGCCGCCCGCCCCGCCGACCATCGGCTCCCCGGCCGTCCCGCCCGGGCACTCCGGGCCGAATTACCTCGACCGGCCGTCGGGCTCCGTCGAATACCCGCGTCCGGGTCACCCGTCCGGGACCGGCAATGTTCCCGGGGGCGCTCATCCCTCGGGCCCGGTGGATTACCCCCGCGGCGGCCAGGTTTCCGGTCCACACACCGGGCCGGGCAACAACGAGCCGACCGTGCTGCGCCCGATTCCCGCCGCGCAGGCCGGGTACCTGCCCGGTCATCCGCCGTACGAAAATCCGGCAGCGTCCTACGCCGCAAACCCCGCACCGCCCTACCAGAACCCGGCCCTGCCCCGCGAGCACCCCTCCGCGCCGCTGCCGTTGCCGCCCCGGCAGCGCAACAAGCTGCCGCTGCTGGTGGGTGCGCTCATCGGGGTGGTCCTGGTGCTGGGCGCGGTGCTCGCGTGGGCGCTGTTGTCCGGCAGGACCGGTGGCAACGACGCCGGCGGCGTCACGACGGTCACCGGTCCGGCGCAGACCACCGCCGCGCGCACCTCGATGACCACCGCCCCCACGACCGCCCCGACCACCACCCTGGTCCCGCTCTCGGGCGCCGTATCCGGTACGGACGCACAGGGTTTCACCGCGCAGCCGCCGCGCTGCAATGTCGATGACCCGGCGATGGCCATCGGCCGCACCGACAAGTCGCGCCTGGTGGTGTGCCGCACCGCGACCGGCCGCTTCTACTACAAGGGCGTGCGCATCAGCGACAACGCGGGCATCCAGCTCGACGACCCGGTGCCCGACGGTACCGGCGGCTTCACGGTCACCAATCCGACCGACGGCACGCAGTACCGGATCACCGCCTACAGCCTGGTCATCACCACCGGCGGTCAGGTCGCGGCAAATGAGTCCATGATCGAATACGCCCATCGCTGAGCCTCGGCAACCGAATTCCTTCGTGCCCGCCGAATGATGTTGTTGCTCTCCGACTCCGCGACAACTGATTTCGGAACGTTCGGGGTAACTCGTCGGGTACGCCCTGAATTGTTTCGGCACCACCCGCAGGCACGGGTACGAAACCGGCAACGGCTCTCAGCCGTCCGCCGAAGGCGCGGGGAGGCGGGGGGTGCTACGTTCGGCAGGTATCCGCCGGTGAATTGATCGGAGTTGATCGAGAATGCGCGCAGCCGTGGTGAGCACGCTGGAAGGCCCGGAGGCCATCGAAGTTCTCGATATTCCCGAGCCGGCGGGGTATCCGGGCGGCGTCGTCATCGACGTGCACGCGGCCGGGATCGCCTTCCCCGATGTGCTCATGACCCGCGGTCTGTACCAGATGAAGCCGCCGCTGCCCTACGTCGTCGGCTGCGAGGTCGGTGGCATCGTGCGCGAGGCGCCGGAGGGCTCGCATGTGCGGCCCGGCGACCGGGTGGTCGCGCTGACCCTGCTCGGCAACGCGGCCGCGGAAGTCGCGGTGGCACCGGTGGAGATGGTCTTCAAACTGCCCGACAATGTCTCGCTGGAGTCCGGGGCGGGCGTGCTCTTCAACGACCTGACCGTGCACTTCTGCCTCCGGAACCGCGGCCGCCTGGCCCCGGGGGAGACCGTGCTGGTGCACGGCGCCGCCGGCGGCATCGGCACCTCCACGCTGCGCATGGCGCAGGCGCTGGGTGCTGGGCGCGTCATCGCCGTCGTCAGCACCGAGGAGAAGGCCGAGGTCGCGCGTGCCAACGGGGCCACCGACGTGGTGCTCACCGATGGCTGGCTGGCCGCGGTCAAGGAGCTCACCGGCGGCCGCGGCGTCGACATCGTGCTCGACCCGGTCGGCGGCGACCGCTTCACCGACAGCATCCGCTCGCTGGCTTCGGCCGGGCGGCTGCTGGTGGTCGGCTTCACCGCGGGCGACATCCCTACCGTCAAGGTGAACCGCCTGCTGCTCAAGAACGTCGAGGTGGTCGGCGCGGCCTGGGGTGAGTGGGTCATGTCGCACCCGGGCTACCTGCAGGAACAGTGGGCCGAGGTGGAACCGCTGCTCGCGAACGGCAAGATCACCCCGCCGGAGCCCGTCCTCTATGCCCTCGCGCACACCGCCGAGGCGGTCTCCGCCCTCGACAAGCGCACCGCCACCGGCAAGGTCGTCGTCACCCTCCGCTGACCGGATCGCCCGGCGCGATCGCGCGCGAACCGGGTGCGGCTCACGTAGCGTCACCGATCGTGAAGCTGTCCAACCGGGTGCTGAACCGGACCCTGCTCGCGCGTCAGCATCTGCTCGAGCGGTCCGGGCTCGGCGTGCACGCGCTGTGCGACCACCTCGTCGGCCTGCAGGCGCAGGACATGTTGCCGCCGTTCGTCGCATTGTGGAGCCGCACAGCCGATTTCGATCCCGAGACGGTGTCAAAGGCCCTCGACGACCGGTCGCTGGTGCGAATCACCCTGATGCGCGGCACCATTCACCTGGTCACCCCGCCCGACGCGCTGCGCATCGCCCCGCACATCCAGCCCGAACTCGAAAAGATCCCCTTCCGTAAGGGTTTCAACTTCGGCGCGCTGGTCGGCCTGGATCCCGAGGAGGTGCGTGCGCAGGGGGAACAGGTACTCGGTGACGAGCCGACCCCCGCCGCGACGCTGCGCGAACACGCCGCCGCCCGGTACCCGGACCGCGATCCCGGCGCGATCGTGCAGGCCTGGCTCTACCAGCTCCCCGTCCTGCAGACCCCGCCGCGCGGCCGCTGGGGCGACAGCAGCCGCCCGGTCTGGTCCCGCGTGCAACCCTGGCTCGGCGAATCCCTCGACCCCGGTTATCCGCTGGAGGAACTGCTGCTGCGCTATCTGCGCGCCTTCGGTCCCGCCACCACCATGGACATGCAGACCTGGTCCAAGCTCACCGGCATGAAGAAGGCCGTCGAGAAGCTCGGCGACCGCGTCCGCACCTACACCGACGACCGCGGCCGCACCCTCTACGACGACGCCGACGCCACCCTCGCCGACCCGGACCTGCCCGCCCCCGTCCGCCTGCTCGGGTGGTACGACAACGTCATCCTGTCCCACCAGGACCGCACCCGCATCGTCCCCGACGGCAATGCCCCGCCCCTGCGCGCCTTCGCCAACCAGGTCTCCCCGATCCTGATCGACGGCTTCCTGACGGGCGTCTACAAAGTGTTCGCCAAGGGGGACACCGCGTTGCTGCGGATCAGCCCGCACACCAGGTGGTCCCGCGCCGACCGCGCCGCGGTGGAGGCGGAAGCCGCTGCCCTGCTGTCCTTCTCGGAACCGGACCGCGAGCCCGTCGTCGAGATCCTCGATCCCGGAGCGGACCTGCGCCCCTGACCGGGCGATCCGCTCCGGATTCTCAGTGCGCGGCGCGGTACGCCGGCGCCTTGCTCGACCCGGACGGGGTCAGCGTGCGCAGCAGCGGCAGCGTGCGCTGCGGGACCACGGTCGACAACACCACCACGCTGTGCGATCGCACCACCGAGCTGGTCCGGTCGATGCTCAGCAGGACCGCCTGCAAGCCGGCGTGTGAATCCGCGCCGATCCGGCACAGCACATCCCCGGAACCGGTGGTGGCGTAGGCCTCCAGCACGCCGGGGATGGCGTCGAGGCCGTTGGCGACCGCCTCCAGCGCGCCCTGCGCGATCTCCAGCGTCACGAACGCCTGCACATCGAAACCGGCCGCGGTGACGTCGATCTGCGGATCGTAGGAGGAGATCACCCCCGCCTCCTCCATGCGCGCGATGCGCGACTGCACGGTGGCGCGGGCGACCCGGGTGCGACGGGAGAGTTCCAGAATGCCCGCCTTCTGGTACTCGTGCATGGCGGTGAGAATGGCCAGATCCAGCTCATCCAGCCGGGCGGGCGTGCGGGACATGGCGGAACCTCCGCTCGTGAGTTCACTGCTATTCAAATTGTCCAGCACCTGGCCGCAGATGATGGTGCAATTCACCAGAGTGTCCAGTGGAATTCAGCGATATTGCCTAGTGGCGACCGCTGGGCTTTTCCTGGGCACATGAGCATCGACGCAGGACACCACGGCAGCGCTCACGCCCGCTCCGGGG
Organism: Nocardia sp. NPDC101769; assembly: GCF_044766925.1. Classification (NCBI taxonomy): domain Bacteria; kingdom Bacillati; phylum Actinomycetota; class Actinomycetes; order Mycobacteriales; family Nocardiaceae; genus Nocardia; species Nocardia sp. NPDC101769. The sequence continues at coordinate 111,055 of NZ_JBIWMX010000017.1, forward strand.
TCGCTCGGGCCCGATCCGGCGACCTGCCCGGCGACGACGAACTCCGCCGCCTGGTCGGCCTGGTGGACCACGATGCCGCCGCCGACCCGTTCCCCGTGCTGGGCTGGGACGCCATCGTCTGGGTGGTCGGCAACGCCACCCAGACCGCGCACTACCTCCAGTCCGCCTTCGGCATGCGGTTGGAGGCCTACTCGGGTCCCGAAACCGGCAATCGTGACCACAAGGCCTTCGCACTGCGCAGCGGCGGCGCCCGATTCGTCGTCAAGGGTGCGGTGGATCCGGCCAGTCCGCTTGTCGCACACCACGATCTGCACGGGGACGGGGTGGTGGACATCGCGCTCGAGGTCCCGGATGTGGACCGCTGCATCCGCCGCGCTCGCGCCCAGGGCGCCACCGTACTGGTCGAACCGCACGACGAGACCGACGACTACGGCACCGTCCGCACCGCCGCCATCGCCACTTACGGCGACACCCGGCACACCCTGGTCGACCGCTCCCGCTACTACGGGCCCTACCTGCCCGGCTACACCCCACGCCGCTCCGCCTACGCCCCGCGGGCCGGGCAACCCCGGCGCATCTTCCAGGCCATCGACCACGTGGTCGGCAATGTGGAACTCGGGCGCATGGACGAATGGGTCGAGTTCTACCGGCGCGTCATGGGTTTCGAGAACATGGCCGAATTCGTCGGCGACGACATCGCCACCGAGTACTCCGCCCTGATGAGCAAGGTGGTGGCCAACGGCAACCACCGGGTCAAGTTCCCGCTCAACGAGCCCGCTCCCAGCCGCAAACGCTCCCAGATCGACGAGTACCTCGAGTTCTACCGCGGCCCCGGCGTCCAGCACATCGCGCTGGCGACCGGCGACATCCTCGCCGCCGTCGACGTGCTGCGCCGCGAAGGCATCGAATTCCTCGACACCCCCGACAGCTACTACGAGGACCCGGAACTGCGCGCCCGCATCGGCCACGTCCGCGTCCCGGTCGCCGAACTGCAGCGCCGCGGCATCCTGGTCGACCGCGACGAGGACGGCTACCTGCTGCAGATCTTCTGCAAACCCATCACCGACCGGCCCACCGTCTTCTTCGAGCTGATCGAACGCCACGGCTCCCTCGGTTTCGGCAAGGGCAACTTCAAGGCGCTCTTCCAGGCCATCGAGCGAGAACAAGAAGCGCGCGGAAACCTCTGAACGCCACTTCACTTGGCAGTCCGGTACCGTCCAGAACATGAACTCAGATGGTTCGCGGCCGTCTCGATTCTGGACTGACGGAGCGGGGGAGCGAAGCGGAGGAGCAGAGGAGGGAAGAATCGAGACCTCAGGGCCGCGAACCCGCCCCGGAGCGAAGCGGAGGGGCAAAATGGGCACTGCGATCGTGACGGGGTTGAGCCTCGCGCTGCTGCTGTCGGCGTGCGGGGGGAAGAGCGATTCCGGCGACGAACCGGGGTTCCGCCCGCCGCAGAAGGTGGCGGCGCTGGGCCCGTTCGTCGGTGAGTGCGGCCACCTCACCGACGACGAGGTACGCGACCTGGGTGGGCTCGGCACCCTCACCACCGTCTTCAAGAACTCGACCGGCTGCAACTGGCAGGCCGGCGGAATCAGTTCCTCCAGCGTCACTTTCGCGTCCTACCGCGGCAGTCCCATCGATCGCGAGAAGGCGTGGGTGGCCAGCGTCGGCCGCACCCCGGACACCATCGACGTGGGCGGGAAGAAGGGCTTCCAGGCCCTCGACCCCAGCAACGCCGTCTGCGATCTCGCGGTGCAGCTGGACGACGACTTCTTCGAATGGTCCATCTCCTACGGGGTATTCAGCAGCGGCAACCTCGGCAACCCGTGCGACCGCACCCGCAAGATGGCCGAACTGACCGTGCAGCGGCTCGGATGAGGGGGATCGGAATGTCAGCTCGATCCAGGCGGGTACGCGGCGCGGTCGCCCTCTCGGTGCTGGCCCTGACCGCCGCGCTGGGCGGCTGCGGCAAGACCGTCCCCGGCAGCGCGCTGCCCGCGGGCGGCACCACCGGGACCGGCACCGGCGGAACCTCGCGCATCAACACCAATTTCGACAAGCTGCTGCGCGAATGCCAGGTGGTCGCCCAGGACGACATCGCGAAATCGGTGGGCGACAACATGTATGTGGAGCCGTCCTTCAATGGCGCGGTCTGCATGTGGAACCTCACCGGCGGCACCGCCGGTAGCGGCATGGTCACCCTCAGTTGGTACGAGCTGGGCTCGCTCAACAACGAGAAGCAGAACAACGACCGCCTGAAGTATGTGACCAACGACATCACCGTGCAGGGCCGCCGCTCGGTCGAAACCCGCCGCCCGAACGATCCGGACTCCTGTGGCGTGAGCGCGCCGGCCGCGGATACCGGCATCGTCGGCTGGTGGGTCAACTACCGCAGCGGATCTCAGCACGCGGACCCCTGCGATGCGGCGCGCAAGCTGGTCGAGTTGACGTTGAACCTGGCCCGATAAGGGCTCTACCAGCCCCGGTGGGGGGACCCTCTTTTGCCCCCGAAAGAGCCGACGAGTATCGTGGACCGCTGTGCCCGGAGCATGCGGGCAAGTTGATGTGCAGTACGTAGGCCAGCGAGAGCGGCTGACCGTTTCAGCATGCCTTGAAAAAGGCCTCTGAGCTGTGCACGACACGCCCGACCTCGTGGTGGCGAAATGCTACGAGAGCAGGGCGGAAAGCTCGAATGACAAAGACATGAAGTTCCAGACACCTGGTTACTAAAAGGAAAGCCGGTCTATGCCAACCATCAACCAGCTGGTCCGCAAGGGTCGCCGCGACAAGGTCGCCAAGACCAAGACTGCGGCCCTCAAGGGGAGCCCGCAGCGTCGTGGCGTGTGCACCCGCGTGTACACCACGACCCCGAAGAAGCCGAACTCCGCGCTGCGTAAGGTCGCGCGTGTTCGCCTGACCAGCGCGGTCGAGGTCACGGCGTACATCCCCGGTGAGGGCCACAACCTGCAGGAGCACTCGATGGTGCTCGTCCGCGGCGGTCGTGTGAAGGACCTCCCGGGTGTGCGCTACAAGATCATCCGCGGCTCGCTCGACACCCAGGGTGTCAAGAACCGCAAGCAGGCCCGCAGCCGCTACGGCGCCAAGAAGGAGAAGAGCTAATGCCGCGTAAGGGTCCCGCTCCCAAGCGTCCCCTGATCAACGACCCGGTCTACGGCTCGCCCCTGGTGACGCAGCTGGTCAACAAGATCCTGCTGGACGGCAAGAAGTCCACCGCCGAGCGCATCGTCTACGGCGCCCTCGAGCAGGCTCGTGAGAAGACCGGCACCGACCCGGTCGTCACCCTCAAGCGCGCGCTCGACAACGTCAAGCCCGCCCTCGAGGTCAAGCCCCGCCGCGTCGGTGGCGCCACCTACCAGGTGCCGGTCGAGGTTCGTCCCGGCCGTGCCAACACCCTGGCGCTGCGCTGGCTGGTCAACTACTCCCGCGCCCGTCGCGAGAAGACCATGATCGAGCGTCTGGCCAACGAGCTGCTGGACGCCAGCAACGGCCTGGGCGCTTCGGTGAAGCGTCGCGAGGACACCCACAAGATGGCCGAGTCCAACCGGGCCTTCGCGCACTACCGCTGGTGACCTGTGGCCCGGCCCTCCGTTCGGAAGTGCCGGGAGACGAGTCACATGTCGGGCGCGACAGCTGAGCTGTTTCAAGCGAGGCACCTATGCGTCGCGCCCGACGTTGACACCGAGGGCTTCGGAGAACTCGAGGCCTATCCCGTTGAATCCCAACTAGCTACGAGCGGGGAAGATTTCCGTGGCACAGGACGTGCTCACCGACCTGCACAAGGTCCGCAACATCGGCATCATGGCCCACATCGATGCTGGTAAGACGACGACTACCGAACGCATCCTCTTCTACACCGGTATCACCTACAAGATCGGTGAGGTGCACGACGGCGCCGCCACCATGGACTGGATGGCGCAGGAGCAGGAGCGCGGCATCACCATCACGTCGGCCGCGACGACCTGTTTCTGGAAAGACAACCAGATCAACATCATCGACACGCCCGGCCACGTGGACTTCACGGTCGAGGTCGAGCGCTCGCTGCGCGTCCTCGACGGTGCCGTCGCGGTGTTCGATGGCAAGGAAGGCGTCGAGCCGCAGTCCGAGCAGGTGTGGCGCCAGGCCGACAAGTACGACGTCCCGCGCATCTGCTTCGTCAACAAGATGGACAAGCTGGGCGCCGACTTCTACTTCACCGTCCAGACCATCAAGGACCGCCTGGGTGCGAAGCCGCTGGTCATCCAGCTGCCGATCGGCGCCGAGGACACCTTCGAGGGCATCGTCGACCTGGTCGAGAACAACGCCAAGGTCTGGCGGGGCGAGACCAAGCTCGGTGAGCAGTACGAGGTCGTCGAGATCCCGGCCGATCTGAAGGACCGCGCCGAGCAGTACCGCCAGGAGCTGCTCGAGACCGTCGCCGAGTCCGATGAGGCCCTGCTGGAGAAGTTCTTCGGCGGCGAGGAGCTCTCGGTCGAGGAGATCAAGGGCGCGATCCGCAAGATGACCGTGAACTCGGAGCTCTACCCGGTGCTCTGCGGTTCGGCGTTCAAGAACAAGGGCGTGCAGCCCATGCTCGACGCCGTCATCGACTACCTGCCGTCCCCGCTGGATGTCGAGTCCGTGCACGGTCACGTGCCGGGCAAGGAGGACGAGGTCCTCACCCGCAAGCCGAGCTCGGACGAGCCGTTCGCGGCGCTGGCGTTCAAGATCGCCACCCACCCGTTCTTCGGCAAGCTGACCTACGTCCGGGTGTACTCGGGCAAGGTCGACTCCGGCGCCCAGGTCATCAACGCGACCAAGGGCAAGAAGGAGCGTCTGGGCAAGCTGTTCCAGATGCACTCCAACAAGGAGAACCCGGTTGCCGAGGGTATCGCCGGCCACATCTACGCGGTCATCGGCCTGAAGGACACCACCACGGGTGACACCCTGTGCGATCCGCAGAACCAGATCGTGCTCGAGTCCATGACCTTCCCGGACCCGGTCATCGAGGTGGCCATCGAGCCGAAGACCAAGGCCGACCAGGAGAAGCTGGGCGTCGCGATCCAGAAGTTCGCGGAGGAGGACCCCACCTTCAATGTGAAGCTGGACCAGGAGACCGGCCAGACCGTCATCGGCGGTATGGGCGAGCTGCAGCTCGACATCTACGTGGACCGCATGAAGCGCGAGTTCAAGGTCGAGGCCAACATCGGCAAGCCGCAGGTGGCGTACCGCGAGACCATCACCAAGAAGGTCGAGAAGCTCGAGTACACCCACAAGAAGCAGACCGGCGGCTCGGGTCAGTTCGCTCGCGTGATCATCGCCCTGGAGCCCTTCGTTGGCGAAGACGGCGCGACGTACGAGTTCGAGAACAAGGTCACCGGTGGCCGCGTTCCGCGTGAGTACATCCCGTCGGTCGACGCCGGTGCGCAGGATGCCATGCAGTACGGTGTTCTCGCCGGATTCCCGCTGGTCAACATGAAGGTCTCGCTGCTCGACGGCGCCTACCACGAGGTCGACTCCTCGGAAATGGCGTTCAAGATCGCCGGCGCGATGGCCCTCAAGGAAGCGGCCCGCAAGGCCGGTCCCGTGATCCTCGAGCCGCTCATGGCTGTCGAGGTCACCACGCCCGAGGATTACATGGGCGAAGTGATCGGCGACCTGAACTCCCGCCGTGGCCAGATCCAGGCCATGGAGGAACGCAGTGGTGCCCGTGTCGTCAAGGCGCTGGTTCCGCTCTCGGAGATGTTCGGTTACATCGGTGACCTGCGGTCGAAGACCCAGGGCCGAGCGAACTTCTCGATGGTGTTCGATTCGTACGCGGAGGTTCCGGCCAACGTGTCGAAGGAGATCATCGCCAAGGCGACCGGCGAGTAATTCGCTGCGGGACGGGTTTGCGAGAATCCGTCCCGCGTCGGTCGTCTGAACGACCCCCTGTAAGAAAAAACCGCACTGCTGCAAAAGCAACGCACTAACTAGTCCAGGAGGACAACAGTGGCGAAGGCGAAGTTCGAGCGGACGAAGCCCCACGTCAACATCGGCACCATTGGTCACGTCGACCACGGCAAGACCACGCTGACTGCCGCGATCACCAAGGTGCTGGCTGACACCTACCCGGACGTGAACGCCGCGTTCGCGTTCGACCAGATCGACAAGGCGCCGGAGGAGAAGGCTCGTGGTATCACGATCAACATCTCCCACGTTGAGTACCAGACCGAGAAGCGCCACTACGCGCACGTCGACGCCCCCGGTCACGCCGACTACATCAAGAACATGATCACCGGTGCCGCCCAGATGGACGGCGCGATCCTGGTCGTGGCCGCCACCGACGGCCCGATGCCGCAGACCCGTGAGCACGTGCTGCTCGCCCGCCAGGTCGGCGTGCCCTACATCCTGGTCGCGCTGAACAAGTCCGACATGGTCGACGACGAGGAAATCCTCGAGCTCGTCGAGATGGAGGTCCGCGAGCTGCTGGCTTCGCAGGAGTTCGACGAGGATGCCCCCGTCGTGCGCGTCTCCGGCCTGAAGGCGCTCGAGGGCGACCCGAAGTGGACCCAGTCCGTGCTGGAGCTCATGAACGCCGTCGACGAGTCGATCCCGGACCCGGTCCGTGAGACCGACAAGCCGTTCCTGATGCCGATCGAGGACGTCTTCACGATCACCGGTCGTGGCACCGTCGTCACCGGTCGTATCGAGCGCGGTGTGATCAACGTGAACGAGGAAGTCGAGATCGTCGGCATCCGCGAGAAGTCGCAGAAGACCACCATCACCGGTGTCGAGATGTTCCGCAAGCTGCTGGACCAGGGCCAGGCGGGCGACAACGTCGGTCTGCTGGTTCGTGGTCTGAAGCGTGACGACGTCGAGCGTGGTCAGGTCGTCGTGAAGCCGGGCACCACCACCCCGCACACCGAGTTCGAGGGCCAGGCGTACATCCTGTCGAAGGACGAGGGTGGCCGCCACACCCCGTTCTTCAACAACTACCGCCCGCAGTTCTACTTCCGTACCACCGACGTGACCGGCGTCGTGACCCTCCCCGAGGGCACCGAGATGGTCATGCCGGGCGACAACACCGAGATGACCGTCAAGCTCATCCAGCCGGTCGCCATGGACGAGGGCCTGCGTTTCGCGATCCGTGAGGGTGGCCGCACCGTCGGTGCCGGTCGTGTCACCAAGATCATCAAGTGATTTTCCGAAATCACTGGTGATTCTCTGAATCGCTGACGAACGGCGTCGCTCCGAAAGGAGCGGCGCCGTTCGCGTTTCCGCGCTCCGGTTCACCCGGTGCACCACGCGATCCAGTAGTAGCCTCGAACGACGGGCCTGGCGGATCCGGGGGTGACCAATGGCCGGTCGAGCTCGAATATCCTGGGCAGCAGTGTGTTTCGTGGTGGCCGCACTGCTGGCCGGTTGCGCGGGTGTGCGGGGCGCGCCGACCCCGGCCCGAATCGATGTCAGGGCATTGGATGTCGGCACGTACCCGCTGAATCGGGTGACCTACGACCGCCCCGCGGGCACCTATTGCGGCCTGGTCGAGGGCATGCGGATGTCGGCGGCCATGGCCACGGGGCCGCAGCTCGATCCCATGCTCACCGCGGGCCGGGGTGGCTATGTGCTGGCCGATGTCCATGATGCGGTTCGTCTGGGCGGCTTGGCCGATGCCACGCGCCCCGTGCTGGAACGAGATCGCATGCTGGCGGGCTACACGGCGACCGCCGCCGACCAGCCTCGGCCGAAATCCGATGCCACCACCGGCCCGACCGCAACGGTGATCACCACGGCCCTGTTGCGCTTCCCGGATGCCGATACCGCCAGCCGGGCCGCGACCGAGCTGGAGGCCGCCGATTTCGATGTGGCCCCGGCGCTGAACCGCCGGCTGCTGCTCGCGGATTACGGTGCGGCGCATATTCATTGGCAACCCGGCGTGCCAACGGCGGGGGCTTTTCTGGCGCACGGTGATTTCGTGCTGTGGGTCTTCGTGCATCGCCCGAGTGCCGACGAGAGCGACCTGCTGGCCTGGTTGCACAAGGTGTTCGATGTGCAGATCCCGGCCCTGGACAGGTTCCGGCTCACGCCGGAACGGGACCTGCCGAATCTCCGGGTCGATGCCGAAAGCATGCTGGCGCGGATCATGACTCGCGATCGCGACCAGCGTGCCCCCAATGTGGAGAGCTTTGCCGTGCTGAGCCGGAACGCGATCGTGATGGGTAGCGCGGACGCCGGATTCTGGTCCCGGACCTATGGGGACGCCGGTGCCGATCTGCTCGCATACCTGGACCGCGACACCCTGATTCGTGCGCGCGACGCGAAATCGGCTCGCGCACTGATGGATACGCTCGTGGCCAAACGTCACGACGAATACGTCGACGCCGACCCGCCCGCGCACGTGCCCGATGTGCACTGCCTGGTCCCCAAACCCGATGTCCCGTCCGCGGATGTGCAGGCCGGCAAGTGCTATCTCGCCTACGGGCGCTATCTCGCGGTCGTCAACGACAAGGATCGGGCCGAAGCCAGGCAATGCGTCGCCGCGCAATATGCACTGCTGGCCAACAGTTTCTGACTTCCGTCAGCAGACCTGCGCCTGCGAGGCTGTCGCGCCGAGGAGGCGGCCGGACTCGAAAGTAGCTGCGGCGGTGGGGAGCTGAGCGGCGCGGCCGGAGGCCAGGACGCGGACGGCGCCGGTGCCCGCGGTGGGGCGGCTCAGCGCGTCCATGCGGCGCAGGGTTTGGCCGGCGACGGCTTCGGCGCTGTCGAAGACGCGGACGCCCGGGGGGAGGGTGGTGAGGATGTCGTCGAGGACGAGGGGGTAGTGGGTGCAGCCGAGGACGATGCCCTCGGTGTCGGCGGGGGTGCGGGCGGCGGCGTCGGCGATGGCCTCGGCGATGACGGGGAGGTCGCCGCGGTCGATGGCGTCGGCCAGACCGTGGCAGGCCACGCCGGTGATGTCGGCGTCGCCGCCGAAGCGGGCGATGAGGTCGGCCTGGTAGGCGCTGGCGGTGGTGGCCGCGGTCGCCCAGACCGCCACCTTCCGGCAGGCCGCGGCGGCGGGTTTGATGGCGGGCACGGTGCCGATGACCGGCACACCGGGGCCGACCATGGTGCGGACGTGCTCGAGGGCCTGCACGCTGGCGGTATTGCAGGGCAGCACAATGACTTCCGCGCCCTCACTCAGGGCGAGGCGCACGGTGTCCAGTACCCGGTCGATGACCCACTGCTCGGGTTTGGGTCCCCACGGCGCACCGTCGGGGTCGTTGAGCAGCAGCAGGTCGAGATCGGGCCGCAGCTTCCGCAACCAGGCGGCCGTGGGGAGCAACCCCAGTCCGGAGTCGATGAGCGCGACGATCACACCCTGCACGGTAGTGAAGGAACCGCCTCCGTCGCGAACTGCGGGTCGAAAAACCGCGTGGGCGTGGCTCAGCCGACTGCGGCCGAGCGGGTCAGCCGACCGTCGCCGAGGGGCGCAGGGTCGCGGCGAGCTGGGCACGGGCCTTCATGACCTTCCCGGCCATGCTCGCGCCGGCGACGGCGACGAGTTCGCCGCCGCGCAGGTAGTGGGCGAGGAACTTGCGCCCCTTGTCCTCGACGATCTGCACCTCGTCGGCGAGCGCCGGGATGCCGAGCACCTGGATCTTCACGTCGTACTGGTCGCTCCACACGTAGGGCACCTGCACCTCGGTGGGCCGGTCGGCGCCCAAGAGCGCGGCGGCCAGCAGCTGGGCCTGCTCACCGGCGTTGGTCCAATGTTCGACGCGCTTGTTGCGGCCGCTCGCATGCGGCCAGGCGGCCACGTCGCCGAGCGCCCAGACGCCGGGGACGCTGGTGCGCCCGGTGTCGTCGGTGAGGACGCCGCCGCCCTCGGCGGGCGCGGCCAGCGGGATTCCGGAGTCGTCGAGCCAGCCGGTGACGGGCACCGATCCGATGCCGATGACCACCAGGTCGGCCTCGATCACGCTGCCGTCGGTCAGCCGCACGCCGCGGACCGTGTCGTCTTCGGCGGCAAGCACCGAGTTGTCCTCGGTGACAAGCGATTCCACGCCGATCCCGCACCGCAGTTCGACGCCCTCGGTTTCGTGGAGCCGTGCCACCAGCGCGCCGACCTGTTCGCCGAGCGCGGCGAACAGGGGAGTGGGCTGGGGCTCGACGATGGTCACCGCCAGTCCGCGGGACCGGAAGCTGGCGGCCAGTTCGCAGCCGATGAAGCCCGCGCCGACGATGACGGCCTTGCGTGCGCTGCCGAGGTGTTCGCGCAGGGCGTGGGCGTCGGCGTGTGAGCGGAGCATGTGGACGCCCGAGACCTCGGGCAGACCCGGGATTCGCCGCGGCCGCAAACCCGTGGCGATCACGAGGGCGTCGTATCCGGCTTCACTGCCGTCGGAGAGCCGGACCCGCCGGGCGGCGGTGTCGACGCCGGTGGCGGCGACTCCCAGCCGGAGCCGGATGTGCTGCTCGGTGAAGAATTCCGCGGGCCGCAGGACGGTGTCGTCGGTTTCGCCGCGCACGTACTGTTTGGAGAGCGGCGGCCGGTCGTAGGGCGCGCGGTTCTCGTCGCCCAGCAGGGTGAGTTCGCCGGTGTAACCCGCACGTCGCAGCTCTTCGGCCGTACGCAGTCCCGCGAGGCCCGCGCCGACAATTAGAACGTGTTCTACCGAGTGCGACATGCGCCAACCATAGCTGTTCCCGAGGTCACGCGCCGACGTGTCGACCGTCACACCCGAGATGCGGCCCAATCGTGTCCAGGCATTTATTGATCGGGCGGTCAATCAGGAATACAACGGGATCAGAGCATATTCCCTGGCCTTTAAAAGGAGGCATTCCATGTTCACCGTGAGTCGCGCGGAGCAGGCCATGACGGTCGTGCTCGGCGCAATCGCCGCGCTGTCCCCGATCTGGGTGGCGCACAGCAACCGTGCACTGTGGACCCTTGTGGTGCTCGGCGTGCTGGTCGCACTCGCGGGCCTGGCGCAGATCGCGGAAATGGCGACCGGCACGGTCGGCTACGCGCTCGGCGTGCTGGGCGTCCTGATGTTCATCTCCCCGTGGGTGATGAACTTCCACTCCTACAGCGGCGCTTCCTGGGTCGCGTGGATCGTGGGTGTGTTGACGGTCGTGGTCGCGCTGGCGGAGATGCCCGAGGTGTCGGGCCGCTTCGGCGCAGCGGCGCATCACTGACCGATTCGCGGCGTGCCGGCCTCGGCCCTCCGTGATCACGGGTGCACAGTCCTCGTGACCGCGGGAGACGCAGCGAGGTCGGCGCGTCCGCGCGTTATGCTTGTCGTCTACGTCCGCCGACCGGTGGCGGCCGCCTCCGCGTCGAAGCGTGAGGAGGAAGTCGAGCAGTGCCCACATCACGCAAGGCGGAATCGGATTCGTCGCGCACAGCAGAGTCTGAACTGCTGCGCAATGTGGGACCTGCGCCCCGCCGGGTGGGGCGTCGTCGCAGCAAAAAGGTCGATGGTGACGCTCGCCAGCTCATCCTGGATGCCGCCGAACGGCTTTTCGCGGCCAATGGATTCGACGCGACTCCCACGGCGTCCATCGCCGAGGAGGCCGGGGTGCCCAAGGGCCTGATCTTCTACTACTTCCCGACCAAGGGCGCGATTCTGTCGGCGCTCATGGCCGAGCGGGTCCCCTCGCAGCCGCTGGACGATATCGAGTCGGTGGTGGTGCCGGGTGATCCGGCCAAGAGCCTGGTCAATATGGATGCCGCGCTGAATCTGCGCGAGAACAATTCCTCGGTGCTGCGGGTGATCATGTGGCGCGAGGCCGATACCCACCCGGATGTGCGGAAACAATTGCGCCGCATGCGGGATCAGCTGCTGGACGCCACGGCGCGGGTGCTGGCGGCGAGCGCGCCGGCCCCGGTGCAGCCGGGGACATTGCGGGCGTGTGCGGCGGCGTGGGTGTCGGCGATGCTGGCCATCGCGAGCACGGATCGGTTGCACGCCCTGGACGGGGTGCCGCTGCCGACGGCCGACGAAATTCTGAATGTGGCGCAGGTGGTGGCGGCGGGCATGACCCATCTGGGTTGAGCTTGCGTGGATCCTGAGCGACCGCCAGAATGTTTGCTGGCGTGTCGCTGTTTCCTCTGATGAACTCCCGAATCACACTCGTTGTGGGGTAATCATGCGATTCTCACTGCGAAATTCGTGGAGGAACTGGTGTATACCAAGTTATTGCTGCGTGGTTTCGGAATCCTGGCGGCGGGTCTCGCGCTCGCGGGCATGACGCCCGCGGTGCACGCGGATCCGATCTACCCCGCGCCCGATCCGGATCCGTTCTACGCGCAACCCGCCGATATCGCCGACCACAACCCGGGCGACGTGCTTGCGGAGCGGCCCATGCCGCCGCTGCCGATGTTTCCCGAGACCACGGTCACAATGGTGAAATTCCGTTCCACGAATTCCGAGGGCGGTCCGATCGCGGCGGTCACCACGGTGCTCACCCCGCGCGAGCATCAGCCGGACGGGCCGCTGCTGTCGTATCAGCACATCATCAACAGCCTGGGCTCGGAATGCGCGGTGTCGCGGGTGCTGTACACCGACGACCCGAATCTGCAGGTGCGCGAGGCCGTCGCGCTGAATGTGGCGCTCCGGCGCGGCTGGTCGGTGGCGCTGCCGGATCATCTGGGCCCGAATTCCGCCTACGGTGCAGCCAGATTGGGCGGGATGATCACCCTGGACGGTATTCGCGCGGCGAAGCGGCTGCCGGAATTGGCGGTGGCGAACAGCCGGGTGGCGATGGCCGGATATTCCGGCGGCGGCATGGCGACCGCGTGGGCGGCGGCGCTCGCGCCCCGCTATGCGCCGGAGTTGGAGATCGCGGGCGCGGCCACGGGTGGCGTGCCGATGAATCTGGTGAAGATGGTGAACGCCCTGGGCCTGCAACCGCATCCGGTGTTCGGGCTGGCGATGGCGGCCGCCATCGGATTGGAGCGGGAGTATCCGGACCGGTTGCCGATCAGCACCCAGATGAACGCGGCCGGGCTGGCCGCGCGCAATGCCATGGCGAATGGCTGCGCCAATGAAATCATGGCGATCGGCGCCGGGCACAGTGCGGGCGAATTCGCGGCCAGCACCTCGCTGATCGACGATCCGGCGGTGATGTCGGTGCTGCGGGAGAACAGCCTGGAACTGTACGACGGGGTGCCGAATACGCCCATCTTCGAATGGCATTCGCCGAGTGATCCGCTGATCCCGGTGGACTCCGTCGTGAATACCGATCATCGCTATTGCGCGGCCGGGGTGCGGCTGGAGATGGATCTGAATCCGTCCCCCGAGCATCTGTCGGCGGCGGTGCTGGAACTGCCCGCCGTGCTGGAGTGGATCGACGCGCGGCTGCGCGGCGAACCCGCTCCGAGCAATTGCTGAGCGGTATCAATACCCCAATACCGTTGGTCGTGAGCCGGTTTCGCCGTGACCGCGTCGACGCCCCGGCCCCGGCCCGAGTCGCACCCGTTCCCGCGGGCCGGTAAGAATGTCGGCCATGGATGCCGATTTCATCACCGGCCCGGGGGATTCGCGCCCCGCGCGCCAGCCGGGCTACCGACTCACCCATCCCGATACCCCGTCACCGGGCACGTCGCCGAACCAGGTGCTGACCGGCATCGACACCGGCGGCCACGCCGGCCCGGTCCGAAACGGTCAGGAGCAGGCGGTGCAGTGGTCGACCGCGCCCGTAACCCTGCGCGCCACACCGGAACCCGATGCGCTGCCGCGCCGGATCGCCCCCGATCTGCCGCAGCGCACCGCGGACCCGGAGGCGGTGGCCGCCCGGCTCGCCGCCGACGGCGAGCCGTTCTCGGCTCGGATCACCACCGACAGCGAACCGTTCGCGATGCCCGCCACCAATGGCGAGCCCTTCGCCGCGCGACCCGCCACCAACGGGTCGCCCTATGCCCGATCCACGTCCGATAGCGGATCGTTCACCAGTGCCGCCCTCGACAGCGAGCTCTACGCGGCCGCGTCCGTGGTGGCCGACGAGACGATCGCGGTGCGCCCCGCGGCCAATGGCTCGCCGTTCGCGGCCCATTCCGGCATGCACGAGGATGTTTTCGCGGCGAGCCGGCCCGCCGACCCGGAGGCCCCCACCGGTCGTCGGCACGCGCCGGACCCCGAGCCGCCGGCCCGGCTGGAGAGCCCCGCCCGCTTGGAGAGCCCGGCCCACATGGAGAGCCCCGCCCGCATGGAAAGCCTGGAGGCCGTCGCGGCCTCGCTGCGGGAGAGCGTGCCCGATCCTCTGCCCGAGCCCGAGCGTCCGGCGAACGTCAAGTCCCGGCGGCGTGCGGCCCCGGAACCCGCTGTGGCGCAGCCGGATTCGACCACCACCGAGGCCAAGGCCGGCGCCGAGTTCCGGACCGGCGACGCCACCATCGATCTGCACCACATCATGCGGCTGCTGGTGGCCAGCCACGATCTGGATGTGGCCGCGGCGGCGGTCGAATCCGGCGAGATCACCGTCTCCGAATTGGCCGACGTGGCGCGGCGCACCCGCACAGCGGCCGTGGAATTGGTGGCGGCCTGGTACGGCGGAGCGGATCACATGCGGAAGTTCGGCGAGGTGCTGTTACAGGCCGCGGCTGAAACCGCTTGATATAGATCTAGGATTCGATCGACACTCTCTCCGGCTCACGGACGCAGGAGGCGCGATGAGCGGAACCGTCGTGCCGTCGAAAGCCCTGACGGCGGCCGCGGTGCAGGCGGAATTGGCGGCATCCGCCGATCCTGCCGACGCGGCGTATTTGCAGCGGTTCTTCAAGACCGGGCCGGGTGAGTACGGAGAAGGGGATGTATTCATCGGCGTCCGGGTTCCGCGGACCCGGAAGGCGGTGAAAAAATTTGCCGGCCTGCCGCTTTCGGAGATCGATCTGTTGCTCGACAGTCCGGTGCACGAGCACCGGCTGGCCGGATTGGTGATTCTGAACGGCGAAATGGCCGGGGCTACACGCAAACGCGGGAACGATGCGGCGCGGCAGCGGGAGATCGTCGATCTGTATGTGGCGGCCGTGCGCCGCGGCCGGGTGAACAACTGGGATCTGGTGGATTCCTCGGCGGAGTTCATTCTCGGCCCGTGGCTTTTCGAACGTTCGCGGGAGCTGCTCGACGAATTCGCGGCGGGGGATTCGCTCTGGGAGCGGCGGGTGGCCTTGCTGACCACCTTCGCGTTCATCAAGCAGGGCGATACCGCGACCACGCTCGAGCTGTGTGAGCGTCTGCTCTCCGATCGCCGCGATCTGATCCAGAAGGCGGTGGGCTGGATGCTGCGGGAGATCGGCAAGCGGGTGGATTCAGCGATTCTCATCGGATTTCTGGAGGTGCACGCGGCGGATATGGGCCGTACCGCACTGAGTTATGCGACCGAGCATCTGGCTCCCGACCAGCGTGCGGAGTACCGCGCTCAGCGGTGATCCGGGGGCGAAATAGGCGCGTCGGGCGAAGCTGCGGAATTGCTGTGACGAACCACTCAGCCAGTTCGCACCGAGTGTTCATCTTGTGTTTAGTTTACGTTTACTTGGCGAGATCAGTCTGTGATCAGTCGGTAAAGGCCGATACCAGCTCGAAATGAGCCGGTGACTACCACGCAGAGACCGCCGCCTTCGGCGGGAGCGTGACTGAACGATGGTAGCTGGGAAATATCCCGTATCTCGTTCCGCCACTTGCACATCACGACCCATGCAGTGCATCGGCGAGTCCCTCCGGGTGCCCGCCGTGGTGAGCTCTGCGCCTGTTATCACCATGATCAAACGAAACCTGTTCGCCCAGCCCGTCAAGACCATCACCGGCGCAGCCGCCGCGGCCCTGGCCGTCTCGGCTGTGATCGCCGCCGGTCCGGCTTCCGCCGACATCAACGGCGTCCCGCCCGAGTTCCAGGCCACCGCCCAGCAGGTCCAGCAGCAGGCCGTCCAGCTCGACAACGGCCTCCCCGCTGCGCAGCAGGACCAGGTCCGTCAGGCCGTCCAGGGCCTCCCGGCCCCGTTCAACCAGGTCCTCCCCCCGGCCTTCGCCAACGACCTGAACGGCTGGATCCAGAACGCCCTCTTCGTCATGGGCCAGCACGGCATCCCCGGCAGCTACGACGGCATCTTCCGCAACATCCAGCGTGAGTCGGGTGGCAACCCTCGGGCTATCAACCTGTACGACTCCAATGCCGCCGCGGGCATTCCGTCCAAGGGCCTGCTCCAGGTGATCGATCCCACCTTCCAGGCGTACCACGTCGACGGAACGTCCTGGGACATCTACGACCCGGTCGCCAACATCACCGCCGCCTGCAACTACGCGTCGCACCGCTACGGCTCCATCGACAACGTCTTCTCGGCGTACTAGGTAGCACCACTTTCGGTGGCTCTCCGGGGTTCAGCGCCGCACCCCCGAATAAGAATGTGGCCGTCGCGTTTTCGACGCGGCGGCCACATTTCGCTTTCGCGGGTTCGTCAGAACTGGATCTTCAGGTGATCCGTCACCGGGCGGGCCTGGCACCCGAGGATGTAGCCGTTGGCGATGTCCTCGGGGTCGAGGATTTCGGCGTTTTCCATTTCCACCTCGCCTTCGAGGACGGTGCAGGCGCAGGAGCCGCATTCGCCTTCGAGGCAGGAGTAGGGGACGTCGAGGCCCTTGGAGAGCATGATGTCGACCAGGGTCTGGCTGCGGGGCCAGGTCATTTCGTGGGTTTCGCCGTCGAGTTCGACCTCGACGCTGGCGGCGTCGGCGGCCTCCTCGGCGGTGATCTCGGTCGGGGCGACCTCCGCGAAGGGGTCGCCGGAGAGCGAGTTGAAGACCTCGGCGTGGGTGCGATTGCGGGGCATGCCGAGCTGGCCGAGGGCGTCGTGGACGCGGTCCATGAACGGCTTGGGGCCGCACATGAACGCCTCGTGGCCGGCGTAGGGCGCGACCAGGGTGGCGAAGGCGTCGGCGGTCGGCAGGCCCTGCAGGTGCTCGAGCCAGTGGATGACGACCAGCCGCTGCGGGTGCTTGTCGGCCAGCTCGCGCAGTTCCCGGGCGAAGATGACCGAGTCGTGGTCGCGGTTGGCGTAGACGACCACGATGCGGCCGTCGCCGCGGGCCAGCGCCGACTTGAGGATGGACATCACGGGTGTGATGCCACTGCCGGCCGCGAACAGCAGCAGGTCCTCGTCGAGGTTCTTGGGGGTGAAGACGCCCGAGGGCGGCAGCACCTCGAGGGAGTCGCCGGCTTTCACGTTGTCGCACACCCAGTTCGACGCGTAGCCGTCGACGGTGCGCTTGATGGTCACCTTGGGCTTGTCGTCGGTGTGCGGCGAGCTCGCCAGCGAGTAGCAGCGGGCGACGGACCCGGTGAGGTCGCTGGGGATGCGCAGGGTCAGGAACTGGCCCGGCTGGTAGGTGAAGCGCTCACGCAGGTCCTCGGGCACGTCGAATACCAGCGAGCAGGAGTCGGCCGTTTCGTTGATGACCGCGGAGACCCGCAGCACGGCCGATCGCGAGCTGTGCGGTACGTCGACGGTGGTCATAGTGTCCTCTCGAACCCGGCGGTGTGGGCAGCCGGTGCAGTCTACCTAAACTAGAACGTGTTCTAGTTTGACTATACGTGGCTGTCCCGCTGCCGGACAAGCTGAGCTTCCAGGCCCGCGATCAGTACGTCCATCGAAAAGTCGTAGGAGTACTTGCCGCGCAGATCCGCCAGGTGTTTGGTAGCACGTTCCACCGCCTCCGGGAGCACCCGGTCCAGCAGGCCCGCCCGGTCGCGCGGGTTCACCTTGGAGCGCCCGAACAGATAAGTGTGGATGGTGGCGTAGGCGGAGAGCACATTGCGCTCGTCGAAACCGGCGTCGAAGAGGATTTCCATGACGGCGGCGATCAGGTCCAGCTGTTTGCCGAGCATCTGTTCGATCAACACGTCGCCGAGACCCGGGTGTTTGCGCAATTTCTCGTCGATCTGGTCGATCAGATCCCGCAATCGCATTTGCCACGTACCGAATTCGGGTGGCGGCTTGCGCACGCCGGTGAGGGCGGCGGTGGCGACCAGATCGAGTAGCTCGCGCTTGTCGGCGACGTAGTAATAGGGGGCCATCGGCGAAACTCCGAGTTCGCGGGAGAGCCGTCGCATGGACAGCTTCTCCACACCGTCCTGCCGGACCACCCGCAGGGCGGCCTCGACGATCTCGGATTCCGAGAGGGTGTTACCGCCCCCGCCTGTCTGCATGCGCCCGACTCCCATACCGCCTCGACCACCACGGGCACGGATTTCCGTCCCCGACCTGTTCAACTCCCGATTTTCCTCCCGCAGTGTAGAGCGCGCCGGACTCCGGCTGTCGAGCTACGGTCCGATGTGTGAACAAGGCCGATCCCGGCCCGAGATCCCCATTCCTCGAGAACCTGCCGGAGCCGTCACCCAGAGGTTCGCGGCCGTCTCGATTCTGGACTGCGGCTTGATAGACCTCCGCCTTGGAGCGGGGGAGCGAACGGCTCCATAGACCTGCGCCTTGGAGGAGCGGAGGAGGGAAGAATCGAGACCGCGGCTCCATAGACCTGCGCCGTGGCCGCGAACCCCGCCCGGAGCGAAGCGGAGGGCAATTAACACCGCGCGCCAATCATCATTGCCAGTGGTTGGCTGACTTAGCATTCGGGAATGCGCCATGATCGCCTTCCCGATGGTTTCGGGGTGCGAATCGATCCCAGGGTGCGCACTTATTCCGGTGGACGGCTCCTGGTCGGCGGCACGCCAACGAGGTTGCTACGGCTCGCTCCGGAAGCTGCGGCCTTGATCGGTGACGGGTACCTCGAGGTGACCGACCCCGCGTCGGCTCGGGTTGCCAGACGTCTCCTCGATTCCGGCGTCGCGAATCCGCGCCCGCGGCTGCTGCCGTCGCTGGAGGACGTCACCGTGATCGTGCCGGTGCACAACAATGCTCCCGAGCTGTCGCGGCTACTGTCGGCGCTGCGCGGCCACACGGTGATCGTGGTGGACGACGGCTCGGATCAGCCGGTGCAGATTCCGGACGCCAGAAGCCGCTGCCGGATCACGGTGCTGCGCCGCGATCGCCGGCACGGGGCGGCTGCCGCCCGCAATTTCGGATTGCGCGCCGCGGCAACCGAATTCGTGGCCTTCCTGGACCCGGAGGTGGTGCCCCGCACCGGCTGGCTGGAGGTCATGCTCGGGCACTTCAGCGATCCCAAGGTGGCGCTGGTGGCCCCGCGCATCCTGGCCATGGACCCGGATTCCACCCTGCTGGCCCGCTACGAGCACACCCGCGGCTCGGTGCATCGCGGCCGCCGCGAGTCGGCGGTGCACGCGCACGGCCCGGTGCCGTACGTGCCGAGTTCGGCGGTACTGGTGCGCCGGCTGGCGTTGCTCGGCGAGGGCGGGTTCGACGAGACCATGGCGGCGGGCGGCGATGTCGACCTGTGCTGGCGGCTCGACCGCGCGGGCTGGCGGCTGCGCTACGAACCGGCCGCCCGGGTCGCGCACAGCAATCCGGTGTCGCTGCGAAAGTGGTTCGCCCACAAGGTCACCCATGGGACCGGTGTGGCGCCGCTGGCCCAGCGGCATCCGGGCCTGGCCGCACCGCTGTCGCTACCGATCTGGACCGCGGTGTCGGCGGTGCTCCTGGGCACGATGTTGCGCTGGGGCGTGTTCGGCGGCCTGCTGACGCTGAGCGCGACCCTGGTCCGGCTACGCCGGGTCTTCGCCGGGCTGGACAATCCGACCCGGGTGGCGGCCATCTATATGACGCGCGGTTTCACCGGCGGTGTGTGGCGTCTGGCGACGGCCATGTGCCGGCACTACTGGCCGATCACGCTGCTGGGCATGCTGTGCTCGCGGCGGGTCCGTCATATCGCGTTCACCCTGGCCATGGCCGAGGGCCTGGCGGACTGGTTCACCCACCGGGAGCCGGGCAGCCTGGATCCGATCCGGTACGTGCTGTGCCGGCGGCTCGACGATGTCGCCTACGGGACGGGTCTGTGGTGGGGTGCGGCCCGCATCCGCAGCGCGGCGGCGCTGAAGCCGACCCTGCCGACGAGCTGAATTCGACGCTGCTCGCGGACCGAATTCGATGCTGCCGCCGGGATGTTCAGCGGTAGTGGATCTCGAGCGTGGTGATGCGCCCGTCGGGAGCGAGGGTGAACACGCCGATGGCCGGGTGCTCATCTGGGCGTCAGGCGGACGGGCATGTGCCGTACGCCGGTGTGCTTGTTGCTGCGGGTGTATTCGACGGGTGCGGTGAGTTCGGCGGAGCCGACCCGGTCGAGGAGGGCGTCGAAGACGACGCGCATCTCCATGCGGGCCAGGTTGGATCCGAGGCAGAAGTGGCCGCCGCGCCCGAAGGCGAGGTGCGGGTTGGGCCGCCGGGTGATGTCGAAGCGATGTGGCTCGGGGAAGACGCTGGCGTCCCGGTTGGCGGAGGTCCACCACAGGGTGACCTTGTCCCCGGCCCGGATTCGCTGATCCCCGAGTGTGGTGTCGCGGGTGGCGGTGCGGCGGTTGTAGGAGGTGGAGGAGGCCCAGCGCAGCATTTCCTCGACCGCGCAGTCCAGCTGGGAACTATCTTCCTGCAGCGTCCGCCAGAGTTCCGGTCGCTCGATGAGCGCGAGCATGCCGACGGCGATGGAATTGCGCGTGGTCTCGCTGCCCGCCGTGATGAGCAGGCTGAACAGCATGGCCTTCTCCATATCGGTGAGCGGCTGCCCGTCGATGGTCGCGTGGGCGGCCAGCGACATCAGATCGTCGGCGGGTGCGGCGGTCTTGGCGGCGAAGAGATTCGCCCCGTACGCCCGGGTCTCGGCCACGGCCCGCTGGGTGCGCGCGGTGGCCTCGCCCAGGTCCCGATCGTCGTAGTCCAGCGCCACATTCGCCCAGCCGAAGAGCTGGTGGCGATCGGCCTGCGGCACCCCGAGCAGCTGTGAGACCGCCTGCAACGGGAGTTCGGCGGCGAGGTCGAGGAGAAAGTCGCACTCGCCCTCGGCCAGTGCTGTGTCCACGATGGCCGCGGCCCGTTCCCGGAGATCGTCCTCGATCAGTTTCAGGGTGCGCGGCGCGACGCTCGGCATGAGCAGCTTCCGCACGCCCGCGTGCCGGGGGTCGTCCATCATGTTGAGCAGCACTCCGACCGCCCAGTCCACGGGCAGATCCTCGATGAGCGTGCCCCCGCCGGCCCGCTCGCCGCCGCTCTCGGAGGAGTAGGTGGCCGAATCCCCCGCGACGGCAACGATGTCCGCGTACCGGCTGATCACCCAGAAGCCCTCTCCGGCCGGGGTGTGCGCGGTGGGTGGATGCCACCACACCGGCCGTTCGGCGCGGAGATGATCGAAGACCGCGTGCGGGAAGCCGTGCGCGAAGCGGTCGAGGTCGGTCAGGTCGATGTCCTCCACGGACCCACCCTGGCACAGTGCCGGGCTGTCCGGCAGCGCATTCGAGGAAGTGGACAGCCGCGAAAAGCAGAGCGCCACAATCTGATTCGCCAAAGCAACCGCGAACAGCCGGAGCGTAGCGGAGGTAAATAGACGCAGCTCACATTCTGTGAGGCGCCTGTTGGCGTGTGACCTGCCGGACAAACGTCCGGCTTCCGCCTTGAGGTCTTCGGTGCGCCGGTACTCTTTGGGGCGGAAAGAAAGGCAAATGGTCAGCAATCTCGCAGGTGGTGGGCAACCCAACCACGGGGTCGAACCGGGCAGTCAGCTCGGGGCGCTCGAAACATATGCCGCCCAGGCGCACGGATATCTCAGTGTGGGCGGGGATCAACTGGGGCAGTTGCCCGGCCTGCTGAGGCCGATGGTGCTCGAGTCATGGCTGCGCAGTCTGCGCGGCGGCGTCGATCCGATGGACGACGGAGACGGTCGTGGCCTGCGCGGCGCCGACCTCGAGCGCTACCGTGACGCGCATCCGATCGCCTCGGTCATGCCATTGGTGGACAAGCTATTACTGCGCGACGCGACCAGCACCGGGTTGATCGTGGTGGTGGCCGACCAGTTCGGCCGTGTGCTCTCGGTGCACGGCAATGCCGATCGGGTGCAGGCGGCCGCGGAGGCGGGCCTGCGCGAGGGCAATGATCTGAGCGAGCGCCGGGTGGGCACCAATGCGGTGGGCCTGGTGGTGCGCACCGGCCGCGCGGCCTGGATCCACGGCCCGGAGCATTTCCTGCACCGCATGCACCAGATCACCGGAGCCGCCGCGCCGGTGCACGATCCGGACGGCCGCCTGGTGGGCGTGCTGATGATTGCCGGCGGGGTGCGGGTGGCGCGCCCGGAGATCCTGGCGTTGGTGAAGGCGGCGGCAACGGCAGCGGAGATGGATCTGCTGCTGGCCGCGGTCCGTTCGGGCCAGGATCGCCGTTCGAACGCCGATGCGCCGGCGCCGGAACGGCTGGGCCTGGAGGTGCTCGGGCTGGGGCAGCCGCAGCTGACGGTGGCGGGGGAGCGAGTCCCCCTGTCGCAACGGCACGCCGAGATTCTGCTGCTGCTGGCCGAGCACGCCGAGGGACTGTCGGCGGATCACCTGGCATTGCTGCTGGACGACGCCGATCTGGACAATGCCACCATTCGCGCGGCCATGTCGCGGCTGCGTTCGGTGGTCGGGTCGAATGTGTTCGGCTCGCGTCCCTACCGGCTGCGCGTCCCGATCGCCACGGATGTGGAAGCGCTGCGCGCCGCGCTGGATTCCGGGGATGCGGATTCTGCGGTGCGGCTGTACGCGGGTCCGGTGCTGCCGCGTTCCACGGCACCGGGAGTTATAGACATTCGCGATGAATTGCGAGTGCGTCTGCGCACCGCTGTATTACGTTCCGGAGACGCTTCGGTCTTGAGTCGGTGGACATCGGGTGCCGAGGGTCGTGACGATGCGGCCTCATGGGCGGCCTATCGCGCCACCGTCGATCGTGAGTCTCCGCTGTATGCGCAGATCGAGGCCAAGATTCGCGTGCTGGATCGGCGCCTGGGCGCCGATGCAACGCAGTTGCAACGTTTCGACTCATAGTCTCCACATCCGAAAGTGCGGTCGGTCACACCGCCGCCCTGTCATGTGGTTGCACCCACATTTATCGCGTTCTCGGCGCGAGGCCGTCGGCCAACTAGACGCTCGTCCAACTTTTTTTCGGGAAAAAGTTCCTTTTTATTGTGTAAACGCCTAGTGTCCACATGCATGAACGGCATCCCTGTGATGCAGGTGACAGTTGGAGGAGATCGGCAGCAGGACACCCCGGATGCGATGACCCGGAGGCACTCGCATCCCGGCCGGAGAGCCAGTAGGCCCGGCCGCTTCGAGCACTAGTTGGATCAGGCGCGGATTTCGCCGCGCATTCGTCGAATCACCCAGGGCGGTGCGATTTTTCGCGGCCTGGGCGGCGCAACACCTGGCGCCGCGCAGGTCTATTTCGCGATGCCCGGAAGCGGTCGGCGGCATAGCAATTCGCCATAGGAAGGGAGACTCTGGTGCAGGGTGCGGAGTTGGGTGGTTTCGAGTCGCGCGACGTGTCGAGGTCGAACGAATCGGAGGGCCGGGGGGCCCCGTTCCCACTCGGGCCCGGGCAGGTGGGCGTCTGGTACGCCCAACTCCTGGAGCCGGACGTGCCGATCAATATGGCGCAGTACGTCGATATCGATGGCGACTGGGACCTGGACCTGCTGGTCCGCGTGAACCGCGAGGGCGTCGTGATCTGGCGCACCTCCCAGCTGCGATTCGTCGAGATCGACGGCCGCCCGCACCAGTACTTCGACCTCGACGCGGACGCGGACCCGACCACCTTCCTGGACCTGCGCGCCGAGCCGGATCCCATTGCGGCGGCTCGGGAATGGATGCGCGCCGAGATGGTCCGTCCGGTGGACGTCCTGACCGATGTGCTGTTCGCGCCCACCGTCATTCGCATCGCCGACCGCCGCTGGTTCTGGTTCGTGCGCGCGCACCACATCGTGGGCGACGGCTACGCCGCCATGAACGTCATGCAGTGGTCGGCCAAGCGCTACACCGCGCTGTCCCGGGGCGAGCAGCCCGCGACGGTGAAAGTCGGTGCGCTGCAAGACGTTGTGCAGTCCGAGCTGGACTACCGCGACAGCACCCGCTTCCAGTCCGACCGCGAGTACTGGATCGAGCGCACCCGTCGCCTGGGCGGTACCACCACGCTCAACGCGCGTCCCGCGCCGCACGCCGCCCTCAACCGCCTGTTCGGTTCGGCGCTGCCCGAGGGCCTGCAGGAGCGCATGCACGAGGTCGGCGTCCAGCACGATTCCGGTCTGCCGGTGGTGCTGGTAGCGGCCTTCGCGGTGTACCTGTCCCGGATGACCGGCAAGGACGAGGTGGGCATCAGCCTGCCGGTGGCCGCGCGCACCACCGCCATGCTGCGCAATTCGGTGGGCATGCTGGCCAATATCGTGCCGATGCACATGTCGGTCCGAGCCGAGACCACCTGGGCCGAACTGCTGCACGCCACCCGCGTCGAGCTCTCCGGCGCGCTGCGTCATCAGCGCTATCGGCAGGAGGATATCCACCGGGATGCCGAGCGCGAGGGCAATCCGCCGCTGCGCAGCCTGTTCGGTCCGGCGGTCAACATCATGTTGTTCCACAACCGGATCGAGTTCGGCGACGTCACCGCGCGGCTGCATCCGCTGTCGTCCGCGCCCATCGAGGACATGAACCTCAATGTCTTCTACGGCGACAACGACCGGGTACACCTGAACATCGAGGTGAACCCGAACCTTTACAGCGACAGCGAGATTCGCGCCCACCACGCCCGCTTCCTGGACCTGCTGGAGCGACTGGTCGAACTGGATTCGGCGACGCCGCTCGCGGGTGTCGAGGTGGCCACCGCCGCGGAGCGCGAGACGGTGCTGCGGACCTGGAACGACACCGCACATCCGGTGGCGGAGGGCACCCTGGCGTCGATGTTCGCGGCGCAGGCGGCGCGGACGCCGCACGCGACCGCGCTTCGTTTCGCGGGCACGCCGGACCTGACCTATGCCGAATTCGCCGATCGGGTGAATCGTCTCGCGCGCTATCTGATCTCGCGTGGCATCGGCCCCGAGACGCGGGTCGCGCTGCATCTGCGCCGGTCCCCGGAACTGGTGATCGCGATGTACGCGGTGCAGGCCGCGGGTGGCGCGTACGTGCCGCTGGATCCGGATCATCCGGTTGAGCGCACCGGCCACATTCTCGCCAGCGCACAGCCCGCGCTGGTGCTCGCGTCGACCCGGGATCTGGACGCTGCCGTCGACGCGCTGAACCTGAACGAGCTGGAGCTGTCCGGCTTCTCGGGCACGCCGCTGACCGACGCCGATCGCCTGGCTCCGTTGCGGCCCGCCAATGCCGCCTACGTCATCTTCACCTCGGGGTCGACCGGTCGCCCGAAGGGTGTGGCGGTCAGCCACGCCTCGGTGGTGAACCGCATGGTCTTCGGTCAGGAGACCTACGGCCTGACCCCGGACGATGTGGTGCTGCAGAAGACCCCCGTGACCTTCGACGTGTCGGTGTGGGAATTCATGTGGCCGTTGCAGATCGGTGCGACGCTGGTGCTGGCGCAGCCGGACGGGCATCGGGATCCGGCCTACCTGCGGTCGGTGATCGCCGAGAACCGGGTCACCGTCACGCATTTCGTGCCCTCCATGCTGGAGGTGTTCGTGGCCGGGCTGGAGGCCGAGCCCGGTGTCGCCGATCGCGCGCTGTCCTCGCTGCGGATGGTCTTCACCTCGGGTGAGGCGCTGTCGGCCGCGACGGCACATCGGCTGCGCGCGCTCTCGGGCGCGGCGCTGCACAATCTCTACGGCCCCACCGAAGCTGCGGTCGAGGTCACCTTCCACGAGGTGACGGCCGCGGACACCGAATTCGTGCCGATCGGCGCGCCGGTGTTCAACACCCGGCTGTACGTGCTCGACGCACGACTGCGGCCGGTTCCCCCGGGCGCCCCGGGCGAGCTGTATCTGTCGGGGGTTCAGCTCGCCCGTGGTTACCTGGCGCAACCCGGTCTGACCGCGGGACGCTTCGTCGCGGCCCCGTACAGTGCGGAGGTCGGTGGCCGGCTGTACCGCACCGGCGATCTGGTGCGCTGGACCGAGGGCGGCGAGCTGGAGTACCTGGGCCGCACCGACTTCCAGGTGAAGCTGCGTGGTCTGCGTATCGAGCTCGGCGAGATCGAGACGGTGCTGGGTGAGCTGTCCGAGGTCGCCCGCGCCGTGGTGATCGTGCGCGACGACCAGCTGGTCGCCTACGTGGTGCCCAGCGCCGCGCTGGACGAGACCCGACTCAAGGCCGCGGCCTTGCGGGCGCTGCCCGCGTATATGGTGCCCACCGCCTACGTGCTCATGGACGAACTGCCG
Organism: Nocardia sp. NPDC101769; assembly: GCF_044766925.1. Taxonomy (NCBI): domain Bacteria; kingdom Bacillati; phylum Actinomycetota; class Actinomycetes; order Mycobacteriales; family Nocardiaceae; genus Nocardia; species Nocardia sp. NPDC101769. The sequence goes on from NZ_JBIWMX010000017.1 coordinate 137,319, forward strand.
GTCAATACCTCCGGCAAGCTGGATCGGGCCGCGTTGCCCGAGCCGGTGCGGATGGCCCACCGCTACGAGGCGCCGCGCTCGGTGGTCGAGCAGACGGTGGCGCGGGTACTGGGCGAGACGCTCGGCATCGAACAGGTGGGCCGCACCGATGATTTCTTCGCGCTCGGCGGCAACAGCCTGATCGCGACCCAGGTGGCGGCGCGCCTCAATGACGAGCTGGGGTGCCGGCTGACCCTGCGCGAGCTGTTCACCGCGACCGGCGTCGCCGAGCTGGCCGCGGTCATCGACGCCCAATTCCTCGACGCCGACGCCGATTCCGCGGTGACGAGGCCGGTGGCGCTGGGCGCGAACCGTCCGGCCCGGGTCCCGCTGTCCCCGGCCCAGCAGCGCATCTGGTTCCTCAATCGCTTCGACGTCACCGCCGCGAGCTACAACATGCCGTTCGTGGTGCGGCTGCGCGGTGAGTCCGCGGATCTGCCGACCCTGCGCGCGGCGGTGACCGATGTACTGACCCGGCACGAGGTGCTGCGCACGGTCTTCCCTGTGACGGAGGACGGTTCGGCCCACCAGCGGGTGATCCCGGTGGCCGAGCTGGACGTCCAGGTGACCCACGAGACGGTTGCCGACGAGGCCGAACTCGCCGCGCGCCTGGCGGCCATCGCCGCGCGCGGCTTCGACCTCGTTGACGAGATCCCTTTCCGAGCACAGGTTTTCACCGCCGGTGTGCAGGACGAGTACGCCCTCGTCATGGTGCTGCACCACATCGCCGCGGACGGTCTGTCGCTGCCGGTGCTGGCGCGCGACCTGATGCTGGCCTACACCGAGCGGCTGGCCGGCGGCGCGCCGACCTGGTCGGAGTTGCCGGTGCAGTACGCCGATTACACGGTGTGGCAACGCGATCGCCTGGGCGCGGCCGACGACCCGGCCTCGCTGCTTGCCGGTCAGCTGGAGTTCTGGCGGCGGACCCTGGCCGGTGCGCCGGATCTGCTGGAGCTGGCGGGTGACCGTCCGCGCCCGGCGGTGGCCAGCGGCCGCGGCGGCAAGCGGGTCTTCGAATGGCCCGCCGAACTGCACGTCCGAGTCACCGAAACCGCTCGGGCCGAGGGTGTTTCGACCTTCATGCTGGTGCATGCCGCCATGGCCCTGCTGCTGTCGCGGATGTCCGGTGAATCGGACATCGTCATCGGCACCCCGGTGGGTGGCCGCGGTCTGCGTGAACTCGACGAGCTGATCGGCATGTTCGTCAATACCGTGCCGCTGCGCACCGAGATCGACGGCGCGGCGAGCTTCCGGGACTTCCTGTACCGGGTGCGCGAGGTCGACCTGGCCGCCTTCGCGCACGCGGACGCGCCATTCGAGACCCTGGTCGAATTGCTGAATCCGCCGCGCTCGCAGGCCCGCCATCCGCTGTTCCAAGTGTTGCTGTCGTTCGCCGCCCCCGGACCGACCGGTGTCGAACTGCCTGGATTACTTGCCACGACGGGTACCCTGGAGACCGGAGTGACCAAGTTCGACCTTTCGGTCGTGGTCACCGAGAGCTTCGTCGGTGCCGGTCCTGGGGAAGGTCCGGCACCGACGGGGATGACCGCCGAGTTCGAGTTCGCGGCGGATCTGTTCGACCCCGCCACCATTGACGTCCTTTCCGACCGTTTCGTGCGCTTGCTGACCGCGGTCACCGCGGATCCGGCCGCCGGGTTGGACGCGATCTCGGTCCTCTCCGAGCATGAATACGCCGATCTGACCACACGTTCCGGCGGCCCGGCCCCGACCGGCGTGACCCTGCCGGGCATGCTCGCGGCCGGGGTGGCCACCCGCCCGGATGTGATCGCGGTGGTCGACGGTGCGCGCGAGCTGACCTATCGAGAGTTGGACGCCGCCTCGAATCGGGTGGCGCGCATGCTGATCGAGCGCGGCGTGGGTCCGGAGGACCTGGTAGCCATCGGGATGCCTCGCACGCTGGAGACGGTGCTGGCGATCTGGTCGGTCGTCAAGACCGGCGCGGGCTGGATGCCGCTGGATCCCGCCTACCCGGCCGACCGCATGGAGTACATGGTGGCGGACTCGGGGGCCGTGGTCGGTCTGACCACCGCGTCCGTCCGCGCCGGACTGCCGGATTCGCTGTCCTGGTTGCTGCTCGACGATTTCGCGACGTCGTCAGGCGAGGCCGTGGACGCGGTGACGCCCCTGCGTCCTGTGCACCCCGGCAACCTCGCGTACACCATCTACACCTCGGGTTCGACCGGTCGGCCCAAGGGCGTGCTGCTCGCGCACAAGGGTGTCCGTGCGCTCGCGGCCGAGCAGACCCGCAACTACTTCGCCGAGCCGGACGCGCGCGTGTTGCAGGTCGCTTCGCCGTCGTTCGACATCTCGGTGGCGGAGCTGCTGCTCGCCGCGAACTCGGGCGCGACCCTGGTGGTCGCGCCGCCCGAGGCGTCGGTCGGTCCCGAACTGGCGGCGGTGATCCGGTCGCACCGGGTCACCCACATCCTCATCACCCCGTCCGCGCTGGGCACCATCGACCCGGCCGAGGTGCCGGACGTGCGCGTGGTCGTGGTCGGCGGCGAGGCCTGCCCGCCGGAGTTGTTGCGGCGCTGGGCCGGTGCCGATCGGGTCTTCATCGACGCCTACGGCCCGACCGAGACCACCATCATCGTGAACGCAAGCGCGCCGCTGCCGGCCCAGGGCCCGGTCTCCGTCGGCGGCCCGATTTCGGGTGTGCGGGAGTGGGTGCTCGACGAGCGGCTGCGCCCGGTCCCGATCGGCGTGCCGGGCGAGCTGTACGTGGGTGGTGACCAGCTGGCGCGCGGCTATCGCGGGCGGCCCGGCCTCACCGCCGACCGCTTCGTGGCCTGCCCCTGGATCCCGGGTGAACGCATGTATCGCACCGGCGATCTGGTCCGCTGGGGCACGGCCGGTGACGTGCAGTATCTGGGGCGCAACGACTTCCAGGTGAAGCTGCGCGGGTTCCGCATCGAGCTCGGCGAGATCGAGGCCGCGCTGACCGCGCTGCCCGGCGTGCGCCAGTCGGTGGTGCTGCTGCGCACCGACCCGGCCCGCGGTGAGCAGCTGGTCGCCTACCTGGTGTCGCAGGGCGACCCGCTGGATCCGGCGGCGGTCCGCGCGGGCCTGGCGGGCCGGTTGGCCTCGTACATGGTGCCCGCCGCTTTCGTGGTGCTCGACGAGTTCCCGGTCACCACCAACGGCAAGCTGGACCGAAACGCCCTGCCCGCACCGGAGTTCGAGTCGGCCGGCTACCGGCGGCCGAGCACCATGGCCGAGGAGGTGGTGGCGGGGGTCTTCGCCGAACTGCTCGGGGTGGAACGGGTCGGGGCCGACGACGACTTCTTCGTGCTGGGCGGCAGTTCGCTGCTGGCGACCAAGGCGGCGGCGCGCGTCGGTGCGCTGCTGAACGCGACGGTCGGGGTGCGCCTGCTGTTCGAGGACCCGACGGTGGCCGGGCTGGCCGCGCGTGTGCTCGCGGGTACCGGCGAGACCCGGCGGCCCGCGCTGGTGGCGGGGGAGCGGCCGGACTCGCTGCCGCTCTCGCCCGCTCAGCGGCGCATGTGGTTCATCAACCGCTTCGACCGCGAGTCCACCGCCTACAACCTGCCGGTGGCGCTGCGGCTCTCGGGCGAGCTGGACGCGTCCGCGCTCTCCGACGCGCTGGGTGACGTGCTGGACCGGCACGAGGCGCTGCGCACCGTCTACCCCGAGACCGCCGACGGCCCGGCCCAGGTGATCCTGCCGGTGGCTCGGGCATATGCCGGCCTGAAGGCGATCGAGGTCACCGAATCCGAGCTGGCCGTGCGGATTCCGGAAATTCTGAACACCGTCTTCGACGTGACCGTCGAGGTGCCGATCCGGGTGGAGTTGCTGCGCCTGGTGGATGCCGCGGGCGAGTTCACCGGCGAACACGTGCTCGCCGGTGTGCTGCACCATATTTCGGCCGACGGCTCCTCGGTGGTCCCGTTCGTCCGGGGTCTGATGGTGGCCTACGACGCCCGGCGCGTGGGCGCCGCCCCGGCGTGGGCTCCGCTGAGCGTGCAGTACGCGGACTACGCGCTGTGGCAGCACGCGCTGCTCGGCTCCGATGACGACGAGACCTCGGTGGCGGCGGCGCAACTCGGGTACTGGCGCGAGACCCTGGCCGGGCTGCCCGACCAGCTGGACCTGCCCACCGACTTCCCGCGTCCGGCGCGGCAGAGCCTGCGCGGCCGCCAGCTGAAGCTGAGCCTGGACGCCGAATTGCACGCCGGGCTCACCGAATTGGGCCGCGCCCAGGGCGCGACCCTGTTCATGGTGGTGCACGCGGCCTCCAGTGCGCTGCTGTCGCGCCTGTCCGGCGTGGCCGACCTCGCGGTGGGCACCCCGATCGCGGGCCGCGGCGACAGCGGTCTCGACGACGTGATCGGCATGTTCGTCAATACGCTGGCGCTGCGCACCCGGGTGGATTCCGGCGCGCCGTTCACCGAGCTGCTGGGCCGGGTGCGGGCCGGTGACATCGCCGCCTTCTCGCACGCCGACGTGCCCTTCGAGCGCCTGGTCGAGGTGCTGAACCCGGTGCGTTCGCAGGCCCGGCACCCGCTGTTCCAGGTGGGCCTGTCCTTCCAGAACTTCGAGCAGGCCGAGCTGGTGCTGCCCGAGCTAACGGTGTCGGTGGTCGAATTCGACACCCACATAGCGCAATTCGACCTGCACCTGTACGCCTGGGACCGCTACCTCGACTCCGGCGCGCCCGCGGGACTGGACCTGGCCCTCACCTACGCCACCGATCTGTTCACCGAGGCCACCGCCCGCGAGTTCCTGGCGGCACTGACCCGGGTGCTGGAAGCCGTTGCGGCGAAACCGGATCGGGTGATCGGCGATATCGATCTGCTGGGTCCGGAGCTGCGGCGGCGGATGCTGGTGGACTGGAACGCCACCGCCCACCAGGTCGCCCCCGGCACGCTGGTGGACCTGGTCGACGCGCAGGTCGCGCGCGATCCCGGCGCGGTGGCACTGCTGGACGCGCACACCGGGATCGAGCTCACCTACGCGGAATTCGACGCCCGGGTCAACCGCCTGGCCCGGCGGCTCATCGCCGCGGGCGTCGGCCCCGAGACCGGCGTGGTGCTCGCCATGCGCCGTGGCATCGACCTGGTGGTCGCCATGTACGCGGTGGTCAAGGCCGGTGGCGCCTATGTGCCGATCGACCCGGACCACCCGGCCGACCGCATCGCCTACATTGTCGAAACCGCCGCTCCGGCAGTGGTTCTCACCACCGCCGCCGACGGCGTGCCCTTCGAGGCCGCGGTCCCGGTGCTCGAGGTGGACCGGCTGGAGCTGTCCGGCCTGTCCGCGGCCCCGATCACCGACGGTGAGCGGGTGCGCCCGCTGCGCCCGCAGCACCCGGCCTACGTCATCTTCACCTCGGGTTCGACCGGCCTGCCCAAGGGCGTGACGGTGCCGCACGCGGCCATCGTCAACCAGTTGCGCTGGCTGCGCGCCACCTTCGAGCTGGACGCGGGCGACCGCGCGCTGCTGAAGACTCCCGCCACCTTCGACCTGTCGGTGTGGGAGTTCTGGTCCGCGCTGACCACCGGCGGCAGCCTGGTGGTGTCCGCCGCGGGCGACGAACGCGATCCCGACCGCCTGCGCGCCCTGATCGAGACGCACGCCGTCACGATCCTGCACCCGGTGCCCTCGCTGCTGGGCATGCTGCTGGCGGGCGGTCCGCTGCCCGCCTCGGTGCGCGCGGTGCTGGCCATCGGCGAGGCGCTGCCGGCCGCGACGGCCGCGGAGTTCCTCGACCGGCACCCCGACAGCGAGAATGCCGAGGGCGCACGGCTGTTCAACCTCTACGGCCCCACCGAGGCGGCCGTCTCGATCACCTCCTACGAGGTGCGCGATCGGTACCGCCAGGCGGTGCCGATCGGCTCGCCCGCCTGGAACAGCCGGGTCTACGTGCTCGACGCCCGCCTGTCCCCGGTCCCGATCGGCGTGCCCGGCGAGCTGTACCTGTCCGGCACGCAGCTGGCGCGCGGCTACCACGGCCGCCCGGCCCTGACCGCCGACCGCTTCGTGGCGGACCCCTTCGCCGGCGGCCGCATGTACCGCACCGGCGATATCGTCCGCTGGCGCGCGGACGGTGCGCTCGAGTACATCGATCGCGCCGACTTCCAGGTCAAGATCGGTGGTTTCCGCATCGAGCTCGGTGAGGTGGAGACCGCGCTGTACCGGCAGCCCGGCGTGAGCGCCGCGGTCGCCGCGGCCCGCACCACCGCCGACGCGGGCGCCCGGCTGGTCGCCTACGCCGCGGTCCCCGGCACCTCCGAGGAACGCCGCGACGAGGTGTCTGCCGCCCTGCGCGCCGCGCTCGCCGCGGAGCTGCCGACCTACATGGTCCCGGCCGCGCTGGTCGTGCTGGATGCCCTGCCGCTGAACGCCAATGGCAAGGTGGACCGGGCGCGGCTGCCCGAACCGGTCTTCGCCGTAGCGGCCTACCGCGAGCCGGTGACCGCGCTCGAGCAGGCCGTCGCCGCGGGCTTCGCGGAGGTGATCGGGGCGGTCGAGGGCAACCCGATCGGCCTCGACACCGACTTCTTCGCCCTGGGCGGCAATTCGCTCATGGCGACCCGCCTGGCCGCTCGGCTGGGCTCGGATCTCGGTGTGCGCGTGCCGGTCTCGGCCCTCTTCGAGGCCCCGACCGTGGGCGGGCTGGCGGGCTGGATCGCCACCGCCGATCCGGCCGGGCTGCTGCCCGCGCTGACCCGCCGCACCGACGCGGGCCCGGCCCCGCTGTCGCTGGCCCAGCAGCGCATGTGGGTGCTCAACCGCTTGCACCCGGAGTCGGGCGCCTACAACGTGCCCGCCGCCGTCCGGCTCACCGGCGCGCTCGACAAGGCCGCGCTCACCGCGGCCCTGCGGGATGTGCTGGAGCGCCACGAGATTCTGCGCACCCGCTATCCCGAGGTGGACGGCGAGCCCGTGCAGGTGGTGCTGGAGCTGGGTGAGCTCGACGGCGAGTTCACCACGGTCCCGGTGTCCGAGAACGAGATTCAGGCCCGCCTGGTCGAGACGGCCACGGCCGGTTTCGATGTCACCGTCGCGCCGCCGGTGCGGGTGACGCTGTTCGAACTCGGCCCGGCCGACCACGTCCTGCTGGTGGTGGTGCACCACATCAGCGCCGACGGCTACTCGGTGCTGCCGATGACCCGGGATCTGGTGCTGGCCTACACCTCCCGCCTGGCCGGGGACGCGCCCGCCTGGGCGCCGCTGGAGATCCAGTACGGCGACTTCGCCGCCTGGCAGCGCCGCGTGCTCGGTTCGGACGCCGATCCGGACAGCCTGCTGTCGCGGCAGCTGCGCTTCTGGATGGACGAGCTGTCCTCCGCGCCCGAGCAGCTGGCGTTGCCCACCGACCGCCCCCGGCCGGCGCGGCGCGAGATGCTCGGCGAGACGGTCGATTTCGCGGTCGACGCGGAGACCCTCGAGCGGCTCTCGGCCCTGGCCCGCGCGCACGGCGCCACCCTGTTCGGTGTCGTGCACGCCGCCTTCGCGGTGCTGCTCGCCAAGCTGTCCGGCCAGCGCGACATCTCGATCGGCGTCCCGCTCGCCGGTCGCGGCGAGCGGGCGCTGGACGACCTGATCGGCATGTTCGTCAATACCGTGGTGCTGCGCGCCGAGGTGGACGGCAAGCTCGCCTTCACCGATCTGCTGCGGCAGGTGCGCGACCGCGACCTGGCGGCGTTCGCCCAGGCCGATGTGCCGTTCGAGCGCGTGGTGGAGGCCGTGCTGGCCGTCACCGGCCGGGCCCGGTCGGCGTCGGTGAGCCCGCTGTTCCAGGTGGCCTTCGCCTTCCAGAACATGCCGCCGGTGTCGGCGGCGCTGTCCGGACTCACCGTCGAGGCGCTCGATCCCGAGCTGACCGAGGCCAAGTTCGACCTCCAGCTCACCGGCATCGAGCGGCACGACGACGCCGGCCGGGTGGTGGGCCTGGACATGCGATTCGGGTACGCCACCGACATTTTCGGTGCGGACAGTGTGCGCCTGCTGGCGCAGCGGCTGCTGCTGGTGCTGGACACCGTGGTGGCCGATCCGGAAGCGCCGGTGCGCGACATCGACATTCGCACCGAGGCGGAACGCGCCCGCCGCCCCGGCGGCGGACCGGTCAAGGTCACTGCGGCGGTGCCGCACACGAACGCGGCGGCGCCGCAGCAGCAGCCGGCCGACCTGCCCGCCCTGCTCGCCGCCGCGGCGGCGGCCGCCCCCGAGGCGGTCGCCCTCACCCACGGTGAGCACACCGTCACCTATCGGGATCTCGCCGAGAAGATCGCCGTCACCGCCCGCGCCATGGGCGCCGCCGCGAAGCCGGAGGCGCTGGTGAACGTGGCACTCGCCGGATTGGTACCCGGCATTCTGGCCGCTCTCGGCGCGGCTGGACTCCAACAGGCCCTGAGCACGCTCACCGCGGACGCGCAGGCCCTGTTTCTTCGCTCGGAGAGCACGTCGGAAGGAAGCCTCTGATGCACTACGCAGAGTCGATCGCCACCAGCCGGAACGGACGGGTCACGGCCTTGCGCCGGGCCTACGGCGTGGGCGACCTACCTTGTCTCATCGCCGTCGTGGCCGAGCTGGACGCCGACCGAATAGCGCTGCGGGACGCCGGCGACACCATCGCCTACGGCGCCCTGGCCGCCGAGATCGCCATGCTCAGCGAGGCCATGGGCGGCGCGCTGGAGCCCGAGGCGCTCATGCAGGTGGTGGTGTCCGGGCAGCTCCCCGGACTGATGAGCGGCGAGGCCGGCGGCCTCACCGCGGCGTTGGAGGCGCTGGTCGACGACGCCGTGCTGGCCGGCTCCGACGTCCTCGACCCCAAGCTGGCGCCGGTCGAGACCCTCAGCACGCAGTTCCGCGCCCAGGTGCGGCGCACCCCCGACGCGGTGGCGATGGAATTCGAGGGCGCGACGCTCACCTACGCCGAATTCGCCACCCGCGTCACGGTTCTCGCGCGGCATCTGCGCGGCCTGGGCGTCGGCCCCGATGTCCTGGTGGGCCTGTCGGTGCGCCGCTCCTTCGAGCTGATGGTCGGTATGTTCGCCATCCTCGAAGCCGGTGGCGCCTACGTGCCCCTCGATCCGGATCACCCGGCCGAGCGCATCTCCTACGTGCTCGAGGTGGCGCAGCCCGCGGTGGTGCTCACCACCACCGCCGACCAGCCCGCCTTCGCCGTCGAGGCCCCGGTGCTGCGCATCGACGAATTCGAGCGCAATGCACGGGAATACGGCATCGACGGTGATCGGCTGCTGTCCCCGGCCGACGATCCCGAGCTGCCCCAGCCGGGCCCGGACAACCTGGCCTACGTCATCTTCACCTCGGGCTCCACCGGCCGCCCCAAGGGCGTGGCCATCCCGCATCGCGCGGTCGTCGCCCTCCTGCGGTGGCAGCAGCGGCAGTTCCGGATCACCGAGGACGACGCGGTGCTGTTCAAGACCAGCACCACCTTCGACGCGTCGGTGTGGGAGATCTTCTGGCCCCTGCAGACCGGGGCGCGGCTGGTCATCACCGCACCGGATGGTCACCTGGACCCCGCCTACCTGGTGCGCGTCATTCGCGAATCACGGGTCACCACGGCCTTTTTCGTGCCGTCGATGCTGGCCGCGCTGGTGGGCGAGGTCATGCGCAGCGGCGAGGACCTGCCCGATTCCCTGCGCTATCTGCTCACCGGTGGCGAGACCGTCCCCGTCGACACCGCCGCTGACTTCCGCAGCGTCAGCGGCGCGACCCTGTTCGACGTGTACGGTCCCACCGAGTCCACCGTGCTGGCCACCGCCCACGAGGTCACCGCGGCCGATGTCGACATCATTCCGATCGGCAGCCCCGGCGACGATGTCGAACTGCTGGTCCTCGACGCGGATCTGCGCCCGGTGCCGGTCGGCGTGGTCGGGGAGCTGTACATCGCCGGCACGCAGCTGGCCCGCGGCTATGTGGGCCGCTCGGGTCTGACCGCCGAACGGTTCGTGCCCAACCCCGAGGGCGCGTCCGGCGATCGCATGTACCGCACCGGTGATCTGGTGCGCTGGGTCTTCGGTGTGGACGGCGGCCCGGACGAGCTGGAATACGTGGGCCGCAGCGACTTCCAGGTGAAGATGCGCGGCCTGCGCATCGAGCTCGGCGAGGTGGAGTCCGCGCTGCGCCGCGCCGCCGCCGTCGCGCAGGCGGCGGTGCTCATGCACACCCGCCCGAACGGCGAGCAGGCACTGGTCGGTTATGTCGTCGCGGCCGACGGCGTCGAAATCGACAGTGCCGCGGTGCTTTCCACCGCGCGGGCGCACGTGCCCGAGTACATGGTGCCGTCGCTGCTGGTCGTCCTGCCCGAGATGCCGATGAACGTGAACGGCAAGCTGGACCGGCGCGCCCTGCCCGACCCGGTCTTCGCCGACACGGCCACCGCCTACCGCGCCCCGGCCACACCCGCCGAGGAGGCGGTCGCGGCCATCTTCGCCGACCTGCTCGACCTCACGGTGGTCGGCGCGGACGACGACTTCTTCACCCTGGGCGGCAACTCACTGATCGCCACCCGGGCCATCGCCCGGATCCGGGAGTCGCTCGGCGTCACCGTGGACGTGCGCGACTTCTTCGAGCGCCCGACCGTGTCCGCGCTGGCGGCGCTGGGTGACGGCGCGGGCCCGGGACCCCGGCCGGCGCTGACCGCCGGGCCGCGCCCGGACCACATTCCGCTCTCGCCCGCCCAGCAGCGCATGTGGTTCCTGAACCACTTCGCGCGCAGCGAATACGACCCGGCCGCCGATGATTTCGATCCGTCGGCGGTGGACAACATGCCGTTCGCGCTGCGCCTGCGCGGCGAGCTCGACACCGCGGCGCTGGCGGCCGCCTTCGCCGACGTCATCGAGCGCCACGAGTCGCTGCGCACCTACTACCCGACGGCCGACCAGGGGCCCGCCCAGGTGGTGCTGCCCGCTGCCGCGGTGGACCTGACCCCTCGCGAGGTGCCCGAGGACCAGCTGGCCACGACCGTATTGGCCCTGGCCGCACAGGGATTCGACGTCACCGCCGAGGTGCCGCTGCGCGCCCGGCTGCTGCGCTCGGGTCCCGGCGACCACACGCTGGTGGTGGTGGCCCACCACATCGCCGCCGACGGCGCCTCCATCGGACCGCTGGTGCGCGACCTGGTGCTGGCGTACGTGGCGCGGCAGGCGGGTCAGCGGCCTTCCTACGAGCCGCTGGCCGTGCAGTACGCCGACTACGCGCTGTGGCAACGGGCCTGGATGGGCGACGAATCCGATCCGGACTCGGTGGCTTCTCGCCAGATCGCCTTCTGGGCAAGCGAACTCGCGGATCTGCCCGCTCAGATCGACCTGCCCGCAGACCGCCCGCGTCCGGCCGTGTCCACCTTCCGCGGCACCTCGTTCGAGACCGTGCTGGACGCCGACCTGCGCGCCGCGGTCGACCGGGTGGCCGCCGCCCACCGCGCCACCCCGTTCATGGTGCTGCACGCCGCACTGGCCGCGGTGCTGGCTCGGCTCTCGGGCACCGGCGACATCGCCATCGGCACCCCGGTCGCCGGGCGCGGCGACCAGGCCCTCGACGACCTGGTCGGCATGTTCGTCAACACCCTGGTGCTGCGCGCCGAGGTGCGCGGCGCCGACTCCTTCGCCGGCCTGATCGCCCATGTGCGCGACCGGGATCTGCGCGCCTTCGCCCACCGCGACGTGCCCTTCGAGCGCCTGGTGGAGGTGCTCAATCCGGCGCGCGCCCGCAACCGCCACCCGCTGTTCCAGGTCGCGCTGTTCATGCAGAACCTCGGCGACCTCACCGCCGCGCTGCCGGGACTGACCGCCGAGGAACTGGACTTCGATCCGGGCATCGCCAAGTTCGACCTGCAGCTGACCGTCGTCTCCGACGGCGACCGCTACCGGGTCCAGTACACCTACGCCACCGACCTTTTCGACGATCACACGGTGCGCGAGTTCGCCGCCAAGTTCACCCGGCTGCTGAGCGCCGCCACCGCCGACGCCGCGGTGCCGGTGGGCGATATCGAACTGCTGGACGCCGGCGAGCGCGACTACGTCACCTCCAGCTGGAACGCCACCGGCTCCCGCGTCCCGGATCAGTTCCTGCACCAGGGTTTCGACGCGCAGGTGGCGCGCACTCCGCACGCCCGCGCCCTGGTCTTCGGGGACACCGAACTCACCTACACCGAGTTCTCCGAGCGCGCGAACCGGCTGGCTCGCTACCTCATCGCCGCCGGGGTCGGCCCGGAATCGCTGGTGGTGCTGGCCATGGCCCGCTCGGTGGAGCTGGTGGTCGCCATGTACGCGGTGCTGCGCGCCGGCGGCGCGTACGTGCCGGTGGACCCGTCCCACCCGGCCGAACGCATCGGCCACATCCTCACCACCGCCGGCCCGCACGCCGTGCTCACCACCCGCCGCGACGGCTTCACCCTGCCCGAAACCGTCGACGTGCCACTGCATCACCTCGACGAGCTGGAGCTGGCGGAGTACTCCGCGGCCAAGATCGGCGACCGCGAGCGGCGCGCCGTCCTGCACCCGGACCACCCGGCCTACGTCCTTTTCACCTCCGGCTCCACCGGCAAGCCCAAGGGCGTCGCGGTCACCCACCGCGCCATCGCCAACCAGCTGGCCTGGATGCAGGCCGAGTACGGCGTGCGCGGCCAGGACGTGTACCTGCAGAAGACCGCCACCACCTTCGACGTCTCGCTGTGGGGCTACTTCCTGCCGCTGCGCGCGGGCGCGACCCTGGTGGTCGCCACCCCCGACGGCCACCGCGATCCCCGCTACATCGCCGAAACCATTGCCCGCCACGGGATCACGCTTACCGACTTCGTGCCCTCCATGCTCGCGGTGTTCGCCGCGCATGCCGAGGCGGGCGAACTCGATTCGCTGCGTGAGGTCTTCGTCATCGGCGAGGCGCTGCCGCCGGAGACCGTCGCCGCCTTCTGGGCCGTCAGCGACGCCGGGGTGCACAACCTCTACGGCCCCACCGAGGCCGCGGTGTCCATCACCTTCCGCGAGGCGCACAGCTCCGACACCCTCACCGTGCCGATCGGTGAGCCGGAGTGGAATTCCCAGGTGTTCGTGCTGGATTCGCGCCTGCACCCGGTGGCCATCGGGGTGCCGGGCGAACTCTATCTGGCCGGTGTGCAGCTGGCCCGCGGCTACCACGGCCGGGTCGACCTGACCTCGGATCGCTTCGTGGCCAACCCCTTCGGCCGGCTGGGTGAGCGTATGTACCGCACCGGCGATCTGGTGAAGTGGACCGAGGACGGCGAGCTGGTCTACCTCGAGCGTCTCGATTTCCAGATCAAGTTCCGCGGCCAGCGTATCGAACTGGCCGAGATCGAGAGCGCCCTGCTGCTGGCGCCCGAGGTGGCGCAGGCCGCGGTGCGGCTCGTCACCGCCGACTCCGGCGACTACCTGGCGGGCTACGTGGTCGCGGCCCCCGGCATCGACCTGGACCCGGAGACCCTGCGGGACGGGCTGACCCGGGTGCTGCCGCCATACATGGTGCCGACCGCCCTGATGGCGCTGCCCGAACTGCCGCTCAACTCCAGCGGCAAGCTGGACCGCAAGGCGCTGCCCGTTCCGGAGCTGCGCGCCAAGAGCTTCCGCGCGCCCGCCGACGCCGCCCAGCGCCTGGTGGCGGACGTGTTCTCCGAGGTGCTGACAGTCGAGCGGGTCGGCCTGGACGACGACTTCTTCGCCCTCGGCGGCAGCTCGCTCGACGCCGCCCGGGTGACCTCCCGCATCGGCGCCGAGCTCGGCGCCCGGGTGCCGGTGCGCCTGCTCTTCGAGGCCTCCACCGTCGAGGGCATGGCGGCCGCGCTGGTCGCCACCAACCCCGACGCCGCCCGGCCGGTGCTGGCCGCGCGCCCGCGCCCCGACCGCATTCCGCTCTCGCCCGCCCAGCAGCGCCTGTGGTTCCTCAACCGGATCGAGGCCGAGGACAGCGAGCACAGCGTCTACAACCTGCCGATCGTCCTGCGCCTGCGCGGTGCGCTGAACATCGCGGCGCTGGAACAGGCGACGCTGGATGTGCTGGCCCGCCACGAATCCCTCCGCACCACCTATCCGGACTCGGAATCCGGCCCCTACCAGCACATTCTGGATGTGGCGGACATCGGTCTGAGCCTGAGCCCGGTGCCGGTCGCCGCCTCGGAGATCACCGGCGCGCTCGCCGCCTTCGCCTCGGCCGGATTCGACGTGACCGGCGAACTCCCCTCGCGCATCGGGCTTTTCGTGCTCGACGAGGAGACCGAGGACCGGTCCCCGGAATACGTCCTGGCCGTCGTCGTGCACCATATCGCCGCCGACGCCCTCTCGCTGGCGCCGCTGATCACCGATCTCATGCGCGCCTACACCGCCCGCCTCGCCGACACCGAACCCGGCTGGGAGCCGCTGGCGGTGCAGTACGCGGACTACAGCCTCTGGCAGCACGAATTGCTCGGCGACGACCGGGAACCGGGCTCGGTGGCGCACCAGCAGCTCGAGTTCTGGCGCGCGACCCTGGCGGGCCTGCCCCCGCAGCTGGCGCTGCCGACCGACCGCCCCCGTCCCGCGACGCCCGCCAATACCGGTGCGTCCGTGTCGTTCTCGGTGGACGAGACGGTCGCGGCAGGACTGCGGGAGCTGGCCCGGGCCCACGGCGTGACCATGTTCATGGTCGTGCACGCCGCCTTCGCGGCCCTGCTGGCGCGCAGCAGCGGGAACGCCGACGTGGCCGTGGCCTCGCCGATCGGCGGCCGCGGCGAACGCGAACTCGACGCCCTCATCGGCATGTTCGTCAACACCCTGGTGCTGCGCACCCAGGTCGAGCCCGACCTGTCCTTCACCGACCTGCTGGGCCGGGTGCGCACCGCCGACCTGGCCGCCTTCGCCCACGCCGAACTGCCCTTCGAGCGCATCGTCGACGCCCTGGCCGTGGACCGCACCACCGGCGCGCCGCCGCTGGCCCAGGTGATGCTGACCTTCACCGACGCGGCCCGCATGGGCGGCGCGCAGACCTTCGCCCTGCCCGGCCTGACCGTGGCCCCGGTCGAGATCGACGACCCCACCGTCAAATTCGACCTGCACCTGGTGGTCGGCGAGCTGGGGGAGCGCGCCGGGCTGACCGGCAACCTGCGCTACGCGACCGAGCTCTTCGACGCCGCCACCGCTGCCGCGCTCGCCGCGCGCCTGGGCCGGGTGCTGGCGGCCGTGGCCGCCGACGCGACCGTGCGGGTCGGGGACATCGACCTGCTCGACGCCGCCGAGCGGACCCGGATTCTGCACGAATGGAACGACACCGCCGCCGCGCTCGACCTGCCCGCGGGCGACGCCGCGACGCTGGTGTCGCTGTTCGAGACCCAGGTGGCGCGGACTCCCGACGCGACCGCTCTCGCCTTCGAGGGGTCGAGCCTGACGTACAGCGAGTTCGCCGTGCGTGTACGGCGGCTGGCGCGCTGGCTGATCGGTGAGGGCGTCGGCCCGGATTCCTTCGTGGCCCTGGGTATGCGGCGCTCCCTCGACCTGCTGGTCGGCATGTACGCGGTGGCCGCCGCCGGCGCGGCGTATGTGCCGCTGGACCCGGACCACCCGGCCGAGCGCATCGAATACATCCTCGACACCGCCGATCCGGTCACCGTGCTGACCTCGGGCGAGGACCTGGCGATGGATGTCGCCCAGGTGCGGATCGATCTGCTGGATCTGACCGGGTTCTCCGACGAGCCGATCACCGACGCGGATCGCGCTGCGCCGCTGCGGGCTTCGAACAATGCCTACGTCATCTTCACCTCCGGTTCGACCGGCCGCCCGAAGGGCGTGGCGGTGCCGCACTCGGCCATCGTCAACCGCCTGGTGTGGATGCAGGCCGAGTACGGCCTGACCGCCGACGACGTGGTGCTGCAGAAGACCCCGGCCACCTTCGACGTGTCGGTGTGGGAGTTCTTCTGGCCGCTGCTGATCGGCGCCAAGCTGGTGGTGGCCGCGCCCGATGGCCACCGCGATCCGAAGTACTTGGCCGACATCATCGCCCGCGCCGGTGTGACCGTCGCCCACTTCGTGCCGTCCATGCTGGCCGTCTTCGTGGCCGAACTGGAGACCGCCCTTCGCGCCGGCGAAACCCCGTTGGTTCGCGGCGCGTCTCGATTCTGGACTGACGGAGCGGGGGAGCGAAGCGGAGGAGCGGAGGAAGGAAGAATCGAGACCTCCAGCGCCGCGAACCCGCCGGAGCGCAGCGGAGGCAAATCAAACACAGTCGCGAACCCGCCGGAGCGCAGCGGAGGCAAATCAAACAGCGGAGGCAAATTAAACACAGTGTTCGCCTCCGGCGAGGCCCTGGAGCCGAAGTCCGCGCATCGACTGCGTGAGCTGACCGGTGCCGAGCTGCACAACCTCTACGGCCCGACCGAGGCCGCCGTCGATGTCACCTACCACCAGGTCACCGATGCCGACGTGGACTCGGTGCCGATCGGCCGTCCGGTGTTCAACACCCAGGTGTACGTGCTGGATTCGCGGCTGCGGCCGGTGCCGGCGGGTATCGCCGGTGAGCTCTACCTCGCGGGCGATCAGCTCGCCACCGGCTACGTGGCACGCCCGGGCCTCACCTCGGATCGCTTCGTGGCCAACCCCTTCGGTGTCTCCGAACGCATGTACCGCACCGGCGACCTGGTGAAGTGGCTCGACCACGGCGAACTGGAATACCTGGGCCGCACCGACTTCCAGGTGAAGTTGCGCGGTCTGCGCATCGAGCTCGGCGAGATCGAATCCGCCCTGGTCGAATCGGCGTCGATCGCCCAGGCCGCGGTCGTGGTGCGCGGTTCCGGCCGCGCCGGCGCTGAGCCGCAGCTGGTCGCCTACCTGGTGCCCGCCCCCGGTGCGGAGTTCTCGCCCTCCGAGCTGAAATCGGTTCTCGCGCAGCGTCTTCCGGCCTACATGGTGCCCGCCGTCTATGTGCCGCTGGACGCCCTCCCGCTCAATGCGTCCGGCAAGCTCGACCGCGCCGCCCTGCCCGCGCCCGCGGCCGCCGCCTCCGCCTTCCGCGCCCCCACCGGCCCCGAGGAGCGGATCGTCGCGGAGGTCTTCGCCGCCCTGCTCGGGGTCGAGCGGGCGGGCGCCGCCGACGACTTCTTCGCCCTGGGCGGCAACTCGCTCATCGCCACCCAGCTGGTGGCGCGCCTGGGCAAGGCCGCGGGCGTGCGGATTCCATTGCGCGCGGTCTTCGAGGACGCCACGGTCGCCGGGCTGGCGGCCCGGATCTCCGCGGCCGACGCCGAAACCGTGGTCGAGCTGCCGCCGGTCTCGGTGCAGCAGCGTGGCGACCGCATCCCGCTGTCCATCGCGCAGCAGCGCATGTGGTTCCTCAACCGCTTCGACATCCGCGACGGCTACACCATTCCGTTCGCGCTGCGGCTCACCGGCTCCCTGAACCTCGAGGCCCTGCAGGCCGCGGTGGCCGATGTGGTGGACCGGCACGAGACCCTGCGCACCATCTATCCCGAGCACGACGGCGAGGCCAGCCAGCTGGTCCTGCCCGCCGGCACCCGCCTGATCGATCTGGTGCCCGAGCCGGTCTCGGCCGACGAGCTGCCCGGCCTGGTGGAAGCGGTGGCGCGCACCGCCTTCGACGTGACCGCCGAGGTGCCCTTCCGCATCCGCCTGCTCGAGCTCACCGACGAACCCGGCGCCTACCTGCTGGTCATGGTGGTGCACCACATCGCCGCCGACGGCTGGTCCTTCGGCCCGCTCACCCGCGACATCGCCAGCGCCTACGTGGCCCGCTGCGCGGGGGAGATCCCCAATCTCGCGCCGCTGCCGTTGCAGTACGCCGATTTCGCGCTGTGGCAGCGCGCCGCCCTGGGCAGCCCCGACGATGCCGACTCGGTCCTGGCACGTCAGCTTTCGCACTGGACCCGGCGCCTGCACGGGGTACCCGACGTGCTGGCCTTGCCCACCGACCGCCCCCGCCCGGCGGTCGCCAGCGGCCGCGGCGCGGGCTTCGGCGGCCGCTTCGACGCCGAATTGCACGCGGCCGTCCTGGATTTCGCGGCCACCCGCCGGGTGACGCCGTTCATGGTGCTGCACACCGCGCTGGCGGTCACGCTGGCCCGGCTCTCCGGCACCGGGGACATCGTCATCGGCACCCCGGTGGCCGGACGCGGTGACGAGGCCCTCGACGATCTGGTCGGCATGTTCGTCAACACCCTGGTACTGCGCACCGAGGTGCGCCCGGACGCGTCGCTGTCCGAGCTGCTCACCCAGGTCCGCGACACCGACCTGGCCGCCTTCGAACACGCCGTGGTGCCCTTCGAAATGCTGGTCGACGCCGTGAATCCGGTGCGCTCCCAGGCGCATTCGCCGCTGTGCCAGGTCACGCTGACCCTGCAGAACCACATCCGGCCCAGCATCCGGCTCAACCGCCTGGCCATCGAGGCGCTCACCGTCGACGTCACCGCCGCCCAGTTCGACCTGGACTGGACCATGGCCGAGACCACCGACGCCGAGGGCGCGCCCGCCGGCATCGAGGTCTACATCACCTACGCCACCGACCTGTTCGACGCCGCGACCATCGGCGCGTTCCAGGACACCTACGAGCGGGTGCTGCGCGCCCTGCTCGCCGACCCGCGCACCACCGCCGGGGACGTGGAGATCATGGCGCGCGCCGAACGCGGTGTGCTGCTGGTGGATCGCAATGCCACCACCCGGGTGCTGCCCGCCGAGACCCTGGCCGAGCTGCTGGACGCCCGCGCCGCGCAGGACCCCGACGCGGACGCGCTCGTCTTCGAGGGCGATCGGATCGCCTATGCCGACCTGGCGCGACGCGTGAATCGCCTGGGCCGCCTGCTGATCTCGGAGGGTGTCGGCCCGGACGCCATCGTCGGCGTCACCGCGCAGCGCTCGATCGACATGGTGGTGGCGCTGTACGCCGTCGTGGCCGCCGGCGCCGCCTACGTGCCGGTCGATCCGTCGCATCCGGCCGACCGCATCGCGCACGTCCTCGGCACCTCGGCCGCCACCCTGGTGCTCACCGTCGGCGGCGCGGAACTGCCAGCACTCGACGGCGTGCGTGTGCTCGACGTCGCGGGGCTGACGGAATCCGGTGCCCTGGACGGTATTTCGGACCAGCCGATCACCGATGCCGACCGGCGGGGCGCGCTGCGGCCGGATAACCTCGCCTACGTCCTCTACACCTCCGGCTCCACCGGCCTGCCCAAGGGCGTGGCGACCAGCCACCGCGCCATCATGAACCAGCTGCGCTGGCTCGAGGACCGCTACGGCGTCACCCGCGCCGACCGCATCATGCAGCGCGCCCCGCTGGCCTTCGACGTCTCGGTGTGGGAGTGCTTCCTGCCCGCCATGGTCGGTGCGCCCCTGGTGATTCCGCGTCCCGGCGGGCACCAGGACCTCGACTACCTGGCCGGGCTGATGCGCGAGTTCGGCGTCACCATCGCCGAACACGTGCCGTCGGTGCTGGCGGCCCTGGTCGCCGAGGGCCACGGCGACGCGCTGCGCTCGTTCCGGCACCTGCACACCGGTGGCGAGGCGCTGCCCGTCGAACTGCTCGGCCGGCTGCGCGAGCTGGTGAGCGGCTCGGTGCACAACGCCTACGGTCCGACCGAGGCCGCGATCTCGACCATCTACCACGAATTCTCCGACGCCGACCCGGATTTCGAGGTCGCCATCGGCCGCCCGAACTGGAACACCCGCGCTTACGTACTCGACGCGCACCTGCGCCCGGTGCCCACCGGCGTCATCGGTGAACTGTATCTGGCCGGTGCACAGCTGGCCCGCGGCTACCAGGGGCGGGGCGGGCTCACCGCCGACCGGTTCGTGGCCGACCCGTTCGGGGTGCCCGGCGCGCGCATGTACCGCACCGGCGATCTGGTGCGCTGGAACCGCACCGGTGACCTGGTGTACGTGGGCCGCAACGACTTCCAGGTGAAGCTGCGCGGCCAGCGCATCGAACTGGGCGAGATCGAGGCGGCCCTGCTGTCCGCGCCCGGCGTCGCGCACGCGGTCGTGCTGCTGGCCCGCGACACCGCCGGGACCGACTGCCTGGTCGGCTACGTGTCCGGCACCGGGCTCGACGCCGAGACCGTGCTCGAGCACGCTCGCACCCAGCTGCCGTCCTACATGCTGCCCGCCCACCTGGCGGTGCTGGCGGAGATGCCGCTCACCAGTGTCGGCAAGCTGGACCGGAATGCCCTGCCCCCGGTCGAATTCACCGCCGCGACCGTCGCCTACCGCGCGCCCGCACCGGGCACCGAGGCCACACTGGCCGCCCTGATCGGCGATCTGCTCGGCGGCGTCACCATCGGCGCCGACGACGACTTCTTCGCGCGCGGCGGCAACTCCCTGCTGGCCATGCGCCTGGTGGCGCGCGCCAATGCCGCCCTGGGCGCGGAGCTGAGCGTGCGTCAGCTGTTCGAGGCGCCGACCGTGGCCGAGCTGGGGGCCCGCATTCGCGGTGGCGGGCAGCGCCTGCCGCTGCGGCGCATGCCGCGACCGGAGCGAATCCCGCTGTCGCTGGCCCAGACCCGGATGTGGCTGCTCAACCGCCTGGACCCGGAATCCGCGGCCTACAACGTGCCCGCGGCCGTCCGCGTCACCGGCGAGATCGACACCGGCGTGCTGAGCGCCGCTTTCGCCGACGTGATCGGCCGCCACGAGACGCTGCGCACCATCTACCCGGCCGACGCGGACGGGGTCGGCTACCAGTTGGTCCTGCCCGTCGACAGCGCGCTCCCGACCCTGGAGATGCGGACCGGCGCCGACGCGGCCGACCTCACCTGGATCGAGAGCTTCGTGGCGCGCGGCTTCGACGTCACGACCACGGTGCCGGTGCGCGCCGCGCTCATTCGCGAATCCGAGCACAGCCACGTGCTGGTGGTGGTGCTGCACCACATCGCCGGCGATGGCCGGTCGGAGGATCCGCTGCTGCGCGACACCATCACCGCCTACCTGTCCCGCGCCGCGGGCCAGGCCCCGGTGTGGACGGAACTGCCGGTGCAGTACGCCGATTACGCGCTCTGGCAGCGGGCCGCCCTGGAACAGTCCGGCCCGCGCGAGCTGGCGTACTGGACCGAGGCGCTGGCCGATCTGCCCGAGGAACTGCCGCTGCCGACCGACCGGCCGCGGCCGGCCGTGGCCTCCGGGCGCGGCGCCCGGGTGCAGGCGCGGCTGGACGGTGGCCTGGCCGCCGCGATCAAGCGAATCGCGGAGGAGCACAACGTCACCCCGTTCATGGTGTGGCACGCCGCGCTCGCGGTGCTGCTGGCCCAGATGTCGGGATCCGCCGACATCACCATCGGCACCCCGCTCGAGGGCCGCGGCAATGCCGCCCTCGACGACCTGGTCGGCATGTTCGTCAACACCCTGGCGCTGCGCACCCGCCCGGAACCCGGCCTCGGGTTCGACGCGCTGCTGGACCAGACCCGCGAGGTCGATCTGGCCGCCTTCGACCATGCGACGGTGCCGTTCGACCAGGTGGTCGAGGCCCTCGGCGTGCCCCGCACGCAGGCCCGCAACCCGCTGTTCACCGTGGTCCTGAGCTACATGAACCTGGGCGCGCAGACCTACGCGGTGCCCGGCCTGGTGCTGGAGCCGGTCGACTTCGAACACCGGGTCGCCCGGTTCGATCTGCAGTTCACGGTCTCCGACGAACCCGATGTCGACGGCCACCTGGCCATCGAATTGAACTACGCCACCGACCTTTTCGACGAGGCCACCGCGGCCGGTCTGCTGCGCCGCCTGGGCCGCGTGCTCGGCGCGATCGCGGTCGACGCCACCGTCCCGGTCGGCGAGATCGACCTGATGTCCCCGTCGGAACGCGCGGGACTGCTGGATCGGTCCGTCACCCAGCCGGTCGCGCCGCGCTCGCTCGGTGACTACCTCGCCGAGGCCGCCGCGACCTACCCGGACAACATCGCCGCGCGGTACCGGGACCGGGAGCTCACCTACCGCGAGCTGGACGCCGAGTCCTCGCGCCTGGCCCGGGTGCTCATCGACCGCGGCATCGGTGCGGAAGACTATGTCGCCCTCGCTATTCCGCGCTCGGACATCACCCTGCTGGCGGTGTGGGCGGTCGCCAAGACCGGTGCCGCCTTCGTCCCGGTCGACCCGAACTACCCGGCCGACCGCATCGAGCACATGCTGACCGACTCGGGCGCGACCTTCGGGTTGACCGTCGCCGCGAGCCGAGACCGGCTGCCCGGCGCGGCCGAGTGGCTGGTCATCGATGACGCCGAATTCGTCACGGCCACACGGGAACGCGACACGACCCCGATCGCACCGGGCGAACTGCGCCGGCCGGCACGAGTTTCCAACCCGGCCTGGATGGTCTACACCTCCGGTTCCACGGGCCTGCCCAAGGGCGTCGTCGCCACCCACGGCGGTGTGGCGGGTGTCGCGAGCTCGCAGCGGGAGCGGTACCGGATCGCCGCCGACTCCCGCGTCCTGCAGGTGTCCTCGCCGAGTTTCGACGCCTACCAGCTGGAGATCCTCATGGCCACGCCGGTCGGCGCGCGCCTGGTGATCGCCCCCGCCGAGGTGTACGGCGGCACGGAGCTCACCGACCTGATGGCCGCCGAGGGCGTCACCCACGCCTTCATCACGCCGTCCGTACTGCAGACGCTGGATCCGGCGCGACTGCCGGACTTCCGCGAATTGGCCATCGGCGGTGAGGCTTTCGGCCCGGAGATGGTGACCCGCTGGTCCACCGGCACCCGTGCCGTGCACAACGGCTACGGTCCGACCGAGACCACCATCACCTCCAATATCGGCGCGCCGATGCTGCCGGGCGAGCCGGTGGAACTGGGCGCCCTCACCGCAGGCATGGCCGCGGTCGTGCTCGACTCCCGGCTGCGGCCGGTCCCGGTCGGCGTGACCGGTGAGCTGTACCTGAACGGCCCGGGCGTGGCGCGCGGATACCATGCGCGGCCGGGACTCTCGGCCGAACGCTTCGTGGCCGACCCGTACGGCGCGCCGGGCGAGCGGCTCTATCGCACCGGTGACCTGGTGCGCTGGACAGCCCGGGCGGACGGCCGGCGCGGGCTCGAATACGTCGGCCGCGCCGACCATCAGGTGAAGGTGCGCGGCCTGCGCATCGAGCTCGGCGAGATCGACGCGGCCCTGACCGCCCACGAGGCGGTCGAATTCGCGGTCACCCTCGGCCGCACCGACGCCGCGGGCGCGGCCGCGCTGGTGTCGTACGTGGTGGCCGCGCCCGGTCACGCCATCGACGTGGACGAGCTGGTCGCCCACGCGGGCCGCTCGCTGGCCGCGTACATGGTGCCCGCATCGATCATGGTGCTCGACGCCGTCCCGCTCACCCCCGTCGGCAAGCTGGATCGTAAGGCCCTGCCGGAGCCCGTCTTCCGAACCGTCGAATTCCGGGCCCCGCGCACCGACGCCGAGCGCACGGTCGCCGGGGTGGTCGCCGCCGTGCTCGGCACCGTGGACGCGGAGCGGGTCGGCCTCGCCGACGACTTCTTCGCGCTCGGCGGAAACTCGCTCACCGCGACGCAGCTGGCCGCGCGCCTGAGCGCCGCGTTCGCCGTGCCGGTGCCGGTACGGGCGGTGTTCGAGCATTCGACCGTGGAGGCGCTGGCCGCCGCGGTGCTCGCGATCGACTCGGACGCCCCGGCCCGCCCGCCGCTACTGCCCCGGACCGTGACCGGCCCGGTCCCGGTTTCCCTTGCACAGCAGCGCATGTGGTTCCTGAACCGCCTGGATCCGGACTCCACCGCCTACAACATCCCGCTCCCCATCCGCCTGACCGGACCGCTGGACACGGCGGCGCTGACGGCCGCGATCGCCGACGTGGTGGTCCGGCACGAGGTGCTGCGCACCGTCTACCCGGAAACCGAGTCGGGTCCGGTGCAGGTGGTGCTGCCTGCCACCGCGGCCACGGATCTGCCTGCGCTGGAGCCGATTCCGGTGACCGAGGAAACGGTCATGGCGGCCGTCCTCGAGGTGATCGGCCAGGGCTTCGACGTCACCGCGGCCGTGCCGCTGCGGGCGGCGGTGTTCCAGCTGGCCCCCGAGGACCACGTCTTCGTGGTCGTCATGCACCACATCGCGGGCGACGGCAGCTCGCTGGTGCCGCTGGCTCGCGATGTGATGACGGCCTACGCGGCGCGCAAGTCGGGCGTTGCTCCGGCATGGACGCCGCTGCCGGTCCAGTACGCGGATTACGCGGTCTGGCAACGCGAGCTGCTCGGCTCCGAGGACGATCCCGCCTCGCTGGTCTCCCGGCAGCTGAGCTTCTGGACCGAGACCCTGGCCGGACTGCCCCCGCTGCTCACCCTGCCCGCCGACCGCCCGCGGCCGGTGGTGCTGGACACCGACGGCCGCCGCGTCGATTTCGCCATCGACGCCGAGACCCACACGGCCCTGGCCGAATTGGGCCGATCCAGTGGTGCGACCCTGTTCATGACCGTGCACGCGGCCTTCGCGGCCCTGCTGTCCCGGCTGACCGGCTCGACCGATATCGCGGTCGGCACCCCGGTCGCCGGGCGCGGTGACGCGGCGCTGGACGATCTGGTCGGCATGTTCGTCAATACCCTGGTGCTGCGCACCGAGGTCGCCCCGGCCGAGGGCTTCACCGACCTGCTGCGGCGGGTCCGGGCCCGCGACGTCGCGGCCTTCGATCACGTGGACGTGCCCTTCGAGCGGCTGGTCGAGGTGCTCAATCCGGAGCGTTCGACCGCGCGTCACCCGCTGGTGCAGGTCGGCTTCTCCTTCCACAACCAGGACCGGGCGGCCTTCGATCTGGACGGGCTGCGGGTCGGCGCCATTGAATTCGATACCGACGTCTCGCAGTTCGACCTGCACCTGGTGGTCATGGACCGCTACGACGCCGACGGCGCCCCGGCCGGGATGACCGCGACCATGACCTACGCGACCGCACTGTTCGACGAGGTCACCGTCGCCGGATTCGCCGAGCGCCTGGAGCGGTTGCTGGCGGGCGTGATCGCCGATCCGCACGGTCCGATCGGCGACCTGGACATCCTGGGCGACAGGGAAAGCGAACGCCTGCTGCGGTCCTGGAACGCGGCCGACAGCGGCTTCGCCGCGCGCGGGCTGCTCGACGAGTTCGACGCTCAGGTGCGACGCACTCCGTTCGCCCTCGCGGTCGTCGAGGGCGGGCGGGCGCTGAGCTACCGCGACTTCGCCGAGCAGGTCGACCGGCTGGCCCGGGTGCTCATCGGCGCGGGCGTCGGCCCGGAAACGCTGGTGGCGCTGGCGCTTCCGCGCAGTATCGAACTGCTGATCGCCATGTACGCCGTGGTGCGGGCGGGCGGTGCCTATGTCCCGCTGGATCCCGCGCACCCGATCGAGCGCACCGCGATGGTCCTCGAGACGGCCGCGCCGGCCGTGGTGCTCACCAGCTCCACCCGGACCATGACGCTGACGGACGACCTGCCGGCCGCCACGACCGTGCTGGACGTCGCGATCGCCGGCGATCGGACCCTGCCGGGCGCCGCGATTCGCGACGAGGAGCGCCGCGCGCCGTCCTCGCCCGCCGATCCGGCCTACGTGATCTTCACGTCGGGTTCGACCGGCAAGCCCAAGGGTGTGGCCGTGCCGCACGCGGCGGTCGCGCACCAGCTGGACTGGATGCAGTCGGAATACGCGCTCGCCGAGGGAGATTCGGTGCTGTGGATGACCTCCGCGGCCTTCGACCTGTCGGTGTGGGAACTCTGGTGGGCGTTGCGCACCGGATCACGGATCGTCCTGGCTCCCGAAGGCGCACAACACGACCCGGAAGGACTGCTCGATCAGATCCGCCGGGAGTCCGTCACCACCCTGACCCTGGTGCCCTCGCTGCTGGCCATGCTGGCCGATGTCGCCGGCGCGGACGGTCTGCCGGCGTCACTGCGCCGCCTGCTGGTCATCGGCGAGGCGCTGCCCGCCGAGACGCTCCGGCGCGCCAGGTCGGCGACCGCCGCGCGCATCGACAACCTGTACGGCCCGACCGAGGCGGCGGTATCGGTCACCCGATTCCGCACCGACGCCGACCTGCGCCAGGCCGTGGTGCCGATCGGCACCCCGGAGGCGGGCAACCGGGTGTACGTGCTCGACGACCGGCTGCGACCGGTGCCGGTCGGTGTCCCCGGCGAGCTGTACCTGGGCGGCGCGCAGCTGGCCCGCGGCTACCACGACCGTCCGGATCTGACGGCGGAGCGGTTCGTGGCCGATCCGTTCGGCCCGGCCGGTTCGCGCCTCTACCGCACCGGCGACCTGGTGCGCTGGGTGCGGTCCGCCGATGCCGGCGTCCTGGAATTCGTGGAGCGCCGCGACTTCCAGGTGAAGGTGCGCGGCTACCGCATCGAGCTGGCCGAGATCGAGCACGCCTTGCGTGCGCAGCCCGGCGTGAGCGACGCGGTCGTCGTGGTCGACGGCACGGGCGACGCGGCGCGGCTGGTCGGATACTTCAGCCTCGACGCCGACACCGACCCCGCGCAGCTGCGTTCGCGGCTGGCCGGACTGCTGCCCAGCTACATGGTGCCCGAGGCGCTCCTGTGCCTGGACGCCGTGCCGCGCAACGCCAATGGCAAGGTCGATCGTGCCGCGCTGCCGGCGCCGGAGTTCGCCCCGCGCGAATACCGGGCTCCCGCAACCGAAGTCGAGGCCGCCGTGTGTGCGGTGTTCGCGGAGGTCGTGGGCGTGGACCGGGTCGGCCTGGACGACAACTTCTTCGAGCTGGGCGGCAATTCCCTGCTCGCGGTCCGGCTGGCCACGCGGCTCGGTGAAGCGCTGGGCCAGCAGGTTCCCGTCGTCCTGGTCTTCGCCGCGCCGACGCCCGCCGAGATCGCGGGGCCGCTGAGCGCTCCGGGCGGCGTCGACACCGAGGCCGCGTTCGCTGTCCTGCTGCCGCTGCGGCCGTCCGGTACGGGCGCACCGCTGTTCTGCGTCCACCCGGTCGGCGGCATCTCCTGGTCGTTCGCCGGTCTGGCGCCCTACCTGGCGGAGGACCGCCCGATCTACGGTCTGCAGTCGCCGACCCTGGCCGCCGATGTGCCGCTGCCGGATTCGATCGAGGAGTGGGCGGCGCGCTACGTGCGCGAGATCCGCGCCGTGCAGCCCGAAGGGCCGTACCACCTGCTCGGCTGGTCGCTCGGCGGTGTGCTCGCCCACGCCATGGCGGTGCAGCTCCAGGACGAGGGGCAGGAGGTCGCGGTCCTGGCCATGCTGGACAGCTCGCTCGAGAGCGACGTCGATCCCGAGTCCGCCGTCCCGGTGGCGGAACTGCTCGGCGAGGTGCCGGGACTGGTCGACGCCGCATCGGAGGTCGGCGCGGACCGGATCGCACGGATCGTGGACAGCGCGCTCGCGGCCTTCCCGCTGATCGGCGCCTACCGGCCCCGCCGCTTCGAGGGCGACCTGGTGTATTTCCATGCGGCCCTGGACGATCCGAGCGGCAGCTGGGGCATCTCCAGCTGGACCGACGCCATCGACGGCGTGCTGGAGAACCACGCTGTCCCGGCCACTCACTGGCGGATGACCTCGCCCGACGCGCTCCCCCACATCGCCCGCGTGCTGAACGCCCGCACTCCCCGGACTCAGGAAGGCAATCCGCATGAGCAATCCCTTCGATGACGAAAACGCGCAGTTCTACGTACTTGTCAACGAGGAGGCCCAGCATTCGCTGTGGCCGGTGTTCGCTGCCGTCCCCGGTGGCTGGACCGTCGCGCACGGTCCGGCCCGCCGGCAGAGCTGCCTGGACTACGTCGAAGCGCACTGGACCGATATGCGGCCGGCGTCGCTGATCCAGGCGATGGCGGCCGATCCCGAATAGACCTGCGGCACACCAGTTCCGCATCCAATACCCGGGGTCACATCGGCCCCGTGCGGCGGTCCCGAGAAGAAACCACAAATCGAGGGGGTCTGTCCGCGTCGTGAAAGAAGGGAAACACCATGACCACCACTCCTCCCCCCACTGGTGGCGGAACCACCGTCGACATCGGCGCCCTGATGACCCAGGTGCTGCAGTTCCTCGGCGCCGGTTCCACCGCGAGCTACAACCCCAAGGGCCCGAAGGCCAAGCGCCGCAACGCGAAGTAATTCGCGTCGAACACTGAACACTCTGAAAGGATTTCCATGCCTATCTACACCGGCAGCGGCTTCACCGACCTCCTCCTGGCCTTCGCCCACCTGGTGACCTCGGGCTCGTCGACCTCGGTCACTCACGGCTAGGAGGCGCGCCATGTTCAGCGGCAGTGCTGTGAACAACCTCTTCGAACTGTTGGCCAAGGCGCTGGGCACCGGTTCCTCGTACACCTTCCCGCCGCAGACCACGACTACGGCGTAGCGGTCGGCCAGGTGTGAAGGCCGCCAGGATTTTCCGGTCCTGGCGGCCCCGGGCCCGCGACGTCCGGCCATCGGCGCTCAGTCGACGGCCGGCCAGTCCCAGCCCAGCTGAAGAAACATGCCCAGCCGGTCGCTGACCGCGCGGATCTCGCTGATGCGCGAGTCGGTCAGGGTGAAGATCCAGATCTGCTCGACGTCGCAGGTGCGTCCGGTCGGCTCCGGCATCCGGGCATGCGCGCCGGTGTGGCGGCCGATCACCCGCAGCCGCGCCACGATTCGATCGTCCTCACCGATCAACTCCTGCACCAGGATTCCGCTCTCCTGCTCGTCGGTCGCACTGAAGGCCGCGAGCTGCCGGCGGAAACCCTCGATGGCGGCGCCCGGTGCGTCCTCCTCCCCGAAGATCACCTTGTTGTGGTCGATCACCTGCGGGGACAGGTAACGGACCCACTCGGTCCCACCCTCGAGGCCGTGGTTGAGCGCGTCGATGAACGCGGTGATGACGGTCTTGTTGTCGGCGACGGTGGTGGTGGTCATGTGGTTTCTCCCTTTCCGATAACTCTTACGTCGTAAGAGTTCGTTGCCGTGGACTATGGTTCACTTACGGCGTAAGAGTTGTCAACACCGGAAGGAAGCCCGATGGCCGCCAAGCGCACCCGAGCCGAACGAGCAGGCATCTCTCGCGAGCAGGTGCTCGACGCGGCACTCGCCTTCGCCGATCGGGACGGCCTGGCCGCGCTGTCCATGCGCAAGCTCGGGGCCGAACTCGGCGTGGAAGCCATGACCCTGTACCACTACGTCCCGAACAAGGACGCCCTGCTCGACGGCATGGTCGAGCGCGTCATGTCCCAGGCGGACGCCGGATTCACCGACGGCCCTTGGCAGTCGGTCCTCGGCGACTACGCCCGTGCCCTGCGGACCGCGCTGCTCGCGCATCCCGGCGCGCTGCCGCTGATCGCGACCCGGCCCGCCGTGACCCCGAAGACCCTGCACACCGCCGAACGCGGCCTGAAACTGTTGGTGGAGGCAGGTTTCGACCTCGGCCACGCCCTCGACGCCCTGAACGCGCTCACCCTGTTCGTGGTGGCCCATGCCAATTCCGAAGCCCGTACGGCCCCGGTCGACGAGGCGGGCGATCCCGGATCGGTCGACTATCTGAAAACCCTTGATCCGGAGGAATTCCCGCTGATCCTGCAGGCGGCACGCACCGGCGCGGGCACCGACGACCGCATCCGTTTCGAGTTCGCCGTGGCGGCCTTCGTCCATGGCTTCGCCGCCGCGGAACTGTCGGCGAATCGCCAGGTGTGAGAGCGATACTCGCCAATCGCCGCGCGTCAGCGTTGCAGCTGCTGCAGGACCCAGCCCGCAGTTTCGGTGCTGGACCGGATCAGCGAGTGGTCCACCGGCTCGGCACCCGGGAAGAGATCCTCGTACACCGCGTTCACCACACCCGGCTCGTCGAGGGTCGAGCAGGCGGGGGCGGGGGTGGCGAGCTGATCATTGCGCGTCGCGATCACCGAGTAGGTGACGCCCGGCTGGGTGACCGCGGTGTCGAACAGCGCGCGGTACGTCGGTGAGTCCGGCATCATCTGCATGGCGGTGGCCATATCCGGCGAACTCGCGGCAAGCAGCGACTGCAGCCACGGCACCGAGGTCAGCAGCTGCACCGGGGTGATCGGCGGATTCCTCAGGCCGACGACGCCCGCCCCATCGCACCCGCGCGCCTCCGGTGTGATGAAGACCGCGTGGCTCACCGTCGGCGCTCCGTCGAGCAGCTTCAGGTAGTAGTTCGACACGATGGTTCCCGCCGAGTGGGCCACGATCTCGACCCGGTCGGCCCCGGTGGTCCGGCGCACCTTCGCGATGAAGTCCGCGACCTGCCGCGCCTCGCCGGGCATATCGCCGTTCCACCGCTTGTCGTTCACGATCCCGCCCTGGAACACCAGGGTGCAGTACCCGGCCCCGCGCAGCGCCCCGACCATGGTGTCCCATTGCGCGGCGGTCTGTTCCGGACTGCCGTCCCCGCCCGGCAGCACCACCACCGGTTCCGGGTGTGCGACCGTCGGCGCGCAATCGATGGCCGGCTCGATGGTGTCCCCGGCCGGGAGCACCCGGCTCCCGGATCCGGTATCCGGCGCGGCCTGCGCCGTTCCCATCGACAGCACTGCCGCTCCCGCGACGACAGCGACGGCCTTCATGATAATCCTCATGGACACAACGCCTTCCGGTCCGATTCGTTAACCCGCCCGAAACCTGGTTAACCGGCAGTTTCGGGACTGTAGGCCCTTGGGGGCCGACGGCGCCTTGGGTACTATTCTGCCGCAACCGATTCCAAGGAGACTACGTGTATCCGCAGCACACGCATCAGGGTGCTACCGCCAGCTCGAAGTCGCCGGTCGAGGACATGGGTCCGCGAATCCCGATCTACAGCCCGGAATTCGCCGCCGATCCCCACGGGTACTACCGTCGGATGCGCAGCGACTATGGAGCGCTGGTGCCGGTCGAGATCTGGCCGGGGGTACCCGCGACCCTGGTCGTCAAGTACGCGACCGCGGTGCGTATTCTCAACGACTCCACCCATTTTCCGGCTGATCCGAGTGCCTGGCAGCGGTCCGTGCCTGCCGATATCCCGATCATGCCGATGATCGAGTACCGGCCCAACGCGATCCGCACCAGCGGCCCGGTGCACACTCGCTACCGCAAGGCGCTGAGCGACGCGTTGGCCGGGATCGACCTGAACTCGGTGCGATCCATGGTGGAGCGTACGGCGATCCCCGTGGTCAATACCTTCTGCGAGGATGGCCGGGCCGACGTGCTGAGCCAGTACGCCCTCCCACTGGTCTTCTCGGTCTTCTGCCAGGTACTCGGCTGTCCACCGGACATCGGTGAGCGGGTCGCGGCCGCCAGTGCCGCGATGTTCGACGGTGTGGATACGGCGACCGTGAACGCGAGCATGAGCGAGGCGTTGCTCGACCTCACGGCACTGAAACGGGCTCAGCCGGACGACGACGTCACCACCAGAATGGTCCAGCATCCCGTCGGGCTGTCCGACGAGGAGATGGTGCATCAGCTGGTCCTGCTGTTCGCGGCCGGTGTCGAACCGCCCCTGAACCTCATCGCCAACACCCTGCTGCTGATGATGACCGACAACCGCTTCACCAGTGCCGTACAAGGGATTCCGCTGCCGACGAGCACCGCCATCGGCGAGCGGCTCGCAACCGACCCGCCCATGGCGAACTACTGCATCACCTACCCGCGGCAGCCCACCCTGATCGAGAACGTCTGGCTGCCGGCCGACGAGCCGGTCATCATCAGCATGGCCGCCTGCAACACCGATCCGGAGTTGAACCCGGGCGAATCCCTCGGCAACTCATGGAACCTGGCGTTCAGCTCCGGCGATCACGCCTGCCCCGCGCACGCCCAGTCGTATGGGCGTCTGCTCGCGCAGGAGGTCATCGATCAGCTCCTGGACTTCCTCCCCGAAATCCAATTGGCGGTCGCCGCAGACGATCTCGTGTGGCGGCCCGGCCCGTTCCACCGGGCGCTCACCGAGTTGCCGGTGGTGTTCCCGCCTTCCAGGCCATTTCCTGCTGTGTAGGTGTAGCTCCCGGCCCCTCGGACCCGCGGTAGCCGTCGGCGGTCTGTGATCGTTCACCGTGAGCCGCGACACGAATTGTGTAACAATACAATTCATGACACGATCGGTCGAAGGTAGTTCTGCGGCAACGGTGTTGCCGCAGTTCGACGCGGCCGCAATGTCGGCTCATCAGCGTTTATGCGCTGCTGTCCAACCGATGCGAACACACCTATCACCCCGGCGACAGGACCAGATCGGGAGACCGTCGCCGCGGGAACCTCACGTGAAGGTGTGTGGTGCGACGAGCTTTTGACAGGTGATCGCCCGGCTCCTTTCTTCCGGTCCCCGCGGTGTCCGCATGAGCGTGCGTCAACGGTGGCCCCCGGTGCATCGAAGTTCGGCAGCGATCTCCTCGCATGCCCAGCGGTGGACGAATCGCCGCTGGGATCGTGAATGAGTAGGAGGCGGTTATGGATACGCACGGGCGCAAGGAAGGGACATCGCTGGCCGAGCTGCTTCGGCACGGTGACCTGGCATTCGACCAGCATCTGCAGAAGGTGCTCAGCAACCCGGACTACTTCGTCACGGAGCAGCAGAGCCAGGCGCAGCGCCGGCAGAACGCCTACGACCAGTTGCGGTATCTGGTCCAGGAGATCGGTAGCACCAGCGATGTCGCCACCCGTCTACCGCAGCTGTTCGCCGTGTTCGACTGGGCGGCAGTGCTGGCGACGGACCTGATTCCGCTGATCTCGGGCCACTACAACCTGGCCTCGGGCAGCCTCGCCACCCTGACCGATTCCGATTCGGCCGCACCGTATCTGGAGGACCTGGACGTCGCCTCCGCCGTCGGCGTCATGCTGCTGACCGAGTACGGGTGCGGCTCCAACATCCAGTTCATGCAGACCCGCGCGACCTGGGACGGCGACGGGTTCGTGATCAACACCCCGAACCCGCGGGCGCGCAAGTTCATGCCCAGCGTCGGTATCCCGGTGTCCCGGGTCTGCGTCGTCGGCGCCCGCTACATCGACTCGGCGGGCGTCGATCAGGGCGTGCATCTGTTCACGGCGCGCCTGCGCGGCGCCGACGGAGAACCGGCGCCCGGCGTGACGATCACCCAGCTCGACCACCAGCCGCTGGTCATCATGGACAACTCGGTGATCAGCTTCGACAATCTCCGGGTCGAGCGCAGTGCCTGGCTCAGCAACGACCTGGCCACCATCGACGACGACGGCGTGCTGACCTGGCGCGACGAGTCCAGCCAGAAGCGGGCATTCGCCTCGGCGATCAGTCAGCTCACCGTGGGACGCTTGGCGCTCTCGTCCTGCCTCAACGCCTCCGCCCGCGCCGCGCTCTACATCGCGCTGCGCTACGCCTCCAAGCGAGTGGTGCCGCTGACACCGTTCGACAGTCCGCTGATGGCCGATATCCCGCACGTGCGCGACACCCTGCTCACCGATCTGGCCGGGACCGTCGCCCGCACCATCTACGGGAACGCGATCAAGACATCGCTCGCGGGCAGCGATCTCACCAGTCGCGACACCGTCGTCTCGGTGATGCTGGCCAAGCACTACATCCAGCCGCACGCCCTGCAGACGGTGACCAACAGCCGCCTCAAGATGGCCGCCCAGGGCATGTTCAGCGCCAACCGGGTCGCCGACTATCTCGGTGTCTGTCACGCGGCCATCACCGGCGAGGGTGACTGCCACGTGCTCGGTTCCGTGGCCGGTCGCGTCCTGGCCAAGCACCTGGCCGGGAAGCCGGTCCCCGAAGTCCGCGTGCACGATGGCGCGGATGCCGGCGACCGGATGAGCCTGTTCAGCGCACGCACCCTGACGATCGTGGAGGAGGCGCAGCACTATCTGACGACGCCGGGGCTCGAAGCCCGGCTGGCGATCATTCCGGAGGCGCTCGAGCTGGCCGAGGCATACAGTGCCGAAGAGGCGCTGCAGCTGCTCCACCAGCATTCCGATCATCCCGAGATCATCGCCGTGCGTGACGTTTTCGCACTGAGCTACCTCGATCAGCACGCCACGTGGTACCTCACCCGCGGCCTGCTCGACATCGACGCGGTGAAGACGATCAAGCAGCAGCTCCGCCTGGCCATCGACAATCTCGCCGATAACCTACCGGCGCTGCTGGACGCTTTCGGCCTCGACGATGAAATTCTCGGCGCACCGGTCCTTTCCGACGATCTACCGGCCGCGTGGGTCTCCCGCATCAACGATCGACGACGTCCCTGATCCTGCCCGGACAGGTCCGGATAGGGCACCCGTCGGGGCGCCCTATCCAGTAGGGCTCGGTAGGTCCGGGGGCTCGATGCGTGTCGATGAGCAGGTCCTCGAAATGCCAGGCGCCCACCGATTCGGGCGCGAGTTTCACCGCGTATCCGGAGGATTCCGAGACCGGAATCGGGAGGGCGCGCGGCGTGGGCGATCGGGTTCCACCAGGCGGCGCAGATTTTAATGTGCACTGCGGCACCGACAGGCGGATTGCCTTCCCGCGGATTGTCGATGAGCCGATCGGCGCTGATAGCGAGGCCGTCCGCAGCGACCTGGCGGGCCGGCACGGGCAGCAATTATTCCACCGCGGCGCGGCCGCAAACGGCGGAAACCTGTGAGTGAATTCGACTCGCGCATGCAGCTTCAACCATGGGCGAATG
Source organism: Nocardia sp. NPDC101769 (assembly GCF_044766925.1). NCBI lineage: Bacteria > Bacillati > Actinomycetota > Actinomycetes > Mycobacteriales > Nocardiaceae > Nocardia > Nocardia sp. NPDC101769. The sequence continues at coordinate 171,865 of NZ_JBIWMX010000017.1, forward strand.
ATTGGCAAATATATTTGCTCAGAAGAGAAGCCCTGATCACCACGAAAGAGTCCCGAAAGCGTGGCGGCGAATACTTTTCGGCAAAGCCGCTATCCAGGGATTGCCAATGGTGACCGTAATGAACAGGAGCGAGGACTACGAGGCCGTGCTGGCGGCGATCATGCGCGGAGCCTGGCCACCCGGAGTCACGCAATCGCTGACGGGTAGCTACGAGAGGAAGGCCATGAGCCGGAGTGACACGGTCGAACCGAGCACCATCGGCCTCTACTGGGACCGCGACGGCGACATCTGGCAGCGGGAGGACGCCGGCTGGCGGCTCATCCTGCAGAGCGGCGTCGCCGTCGATCCGATCTCGCTGTGGGAATGGGACAAAGGGCACGTGTGCGATTACGCGCCGTTCACCCCGCTGAAGACCCTGTCCGACTAACCCTCAGGACTCCGGCGTACCGGCTCCGAAGAGGGTGACCTCCATCAGCCGGATCACCCTGGGCTGCGGGCAGATCGAGGGATGATCGCCGAACTCCCGGCCCAGGTCCACCACCAGACCGAAGGCGGCCTGCACCAGGATGCGTGCCTCGCCCTCGGACAGTTCCGGGCGTACCGCCACCAGCAGCCGCACCCACTCGGCCACGATGAGCCGCTGCACATTGCGCAGCATGGTGCGCTCCTCGGCCGTGACGTGCCCGAATTCGGCGTAGTACACGAAAGTCAGCTCGCGCTCGGCGAACGAGCCCGCGACATACAGGTCCACCAGCTTGCTCATCGCCTCGGCCGGACTCGACGAGGACGCCACCGCCGGCCCGATCGCCCCCGAAACCCGATCCGCCGCCCGGCGGAACGCGGCGGCCAGCAGATCGCCCTTGCTGCGGTAGTAGCGGTACACCGCCGACGCGGCCGACAGATCCGCCGCCGCGGCGATGTCCTCCACACTCACGTTCGGATAGCCGCGCGCGTGGAAGAGGTCGACGGCCTTCTTGAGCAGCAGCTCGTGCTTGAAGCTCTGCGGAATCTCGACCGCTCGCGGCGCCTCGGTGACCGTGCCCTCGGGCGGCAGCCCGGTCGCGATGATGGCGTCGCAGGCCGAATGCAGCAGGGCCGTCAGCGATTTCGCGGGCAGCGTGGCGTGATGGTCGCCAATGCTGGAGATGACGCTGAGTATCGACACCGCCCGCAGCGCGCGGCTGTGCCCATCCAGTTCAGGCCGCACATCCGCGATGAGCGCGCGCAGCGTGGTCAGCGCTGCGGTGAACTGCTCCTCCAGGGTCTGCCGGTCGGTGTCGTCGAGGTAGCGGCGCTCCCAGCGCACCAGGGTGACCGTGGCGCGATTGGCGATGGTCTCGGCGATCAACCGGTCCAGCACCCGGTCCAGCCGCTCGCGCGGGGACAGGCCCTCGGACTCGTCGGGCGGGGTGACGGCCTCCACGGTCAGCCGCGCCAGCCGCAGCAACTCCTCGCGGAAGAGCGCGTATTTGCTCGGATAGTGGCGATACAGTGCGGCCGAGGAAATGCCGAGCCGCGCGGCGATGTCCTCCATGCTGACGCCGTGATAGCCGAGCGAACCGAAGGCGGCGGCCGAGGTGGCGGCGATCTGAGCGCGCCGGTTCTTCGGGCGGCGGCGGATCACGCGCTGCGGCTGCTCCTCGACGGTCATATTCGCAATGGTAGTCACCAGGCATTTCCGTCGACGCCGCGCCGCCGATCTCGTAGGCTGCCCACAGGATCCGCGTCCACCAGAACGGAGCCGGCATGCGCACGGTCGATGTCGAACGCACCATCGCGGCAGCACCGCCCGACGTCTTCGACTGGCTCACCGATGTGGCCAATTACCAACGGGTCCCGATGGTCCGCCGCGTCACCCTGGTGCGTCCCGGCGATACCGCGGGCAACGGCGCGGGCGCGGTGCGCCTGGTGGTGACCCCGCTGCTGCGCCTCACCGAGGAGATCGTGGAATACGATCCGCCCCACCTCATGCGCTACCGATTGCTGAATTCCGTTCCGCCCCTGCGGCATCAGGAGGGATCCATCACCTGCGCGCCGGTCGCGTCGGGCACCCGGGTGCGCTGGTCGTCCACCTTCGAGATCGCCGCGCCCGTGCTCGCGCCGCTGTGGACGCGGATCTTCCTGCCGGTGGTGCGCGGCGGCTTCGTCATGGTGCTGCGAACCGCGGAGCGCGAGCTGGGCGGGCGGTGACCCGGGTTACCATCTGGGGCCATGGCGGAGATCAAGGTGGAGCGCCGGAACTCAGTGGCGCTCGTAACGGTGCACGACCCCGACAAGCGGAATGCGTTGACGCTGGACCTATCCGCCGATCTCGCGGATGCGGTGGCGGACGCGGAGGCCGACGACTCGGTGCACGCGCTGGTGGTCACGGGCACGCCCCCGGCCTTCTGCGCGGGCGCGAACCTGACCGCCCTGGGTGAGGCGAAGGAGGAGGGCCTGCGGGCCATCTACGAGGGCTTCCTGGCGGTGGCGCGCTGCAAGCTGCCCACCGTGGCGGCGGTCGGCGGCGCGGCGGTCGGCGCGGGCCTGAACCTGGCCCTGGCCGCGGACCTGCGGTTCGCGAATCCCAAGGCGCGCTTCGATGCTCGCTTCCTGCGCCTGGGCATCCACCCGGGCGGCGGTATGACCTGGATGTTGCAGCGTGCGGTCGGCCCGCAGCAGGCGACGGCCATGACGCTGTTCGGCGAGGTGCTCGACGCGCAGGCGGCCGCGCAGGCCGGTCTGGTGCACCGCGTCGTCGACGGCGATCATGCCGCCCTGGTGGACGCTGCCGTCGAATTCGCCTCCGCCACCGCGGAAGTCCCGCGCGAGCTGCTCATCACCACCAAGCGCACCATGCGCGCCACCCGCGCTCTGGCCGCCCACGCCGAGGCGGTGAACACCGAGGTGGTGCCGCAGCTGGCCTCCCTGGAATCCCCGGAGTTCGCGGCTCGCCTGGCCGCGGCCCAGACCCGGATCACCGGTTCGAAGCACTGAGAACACTGTGTTTAATTTGCCTCCGCTTCGCTCCGGCGGGTTCGCGGCGCTGGAGGTCTCGATTCTTCCCTCCTCCGCTCCTCCGCTTCGCTCCCCCGCTCCGTCAGTCCAGAATCGAGACGCGCCGCGAACCAACACTGTGTTCAATTCGCCTCCCGTCGCCGAGAGTGCTTCGCGCCGTTGCGGGTCGCCCTGCGTCACATCTCTACCGCGCCGGCGGAATTCGGCTCAGCGCCGATTTCGATCCGGTGCCGACCTCATTCCAGGGCGGCGAGCGCCATGCGCCGCAGCACCGGCCGTGCGCGGGTCGCGCTGGCCGGTGCGCTGTGCGGTGTGGAGTTGATCAGGCCGAAGGTCGCGTGCGCCTGTACGCGTGCGGCCTGCTCCGGCAGTTCCGGCCGCAGTTCACGCAGCACCGCCACCCAGACCTCCACGTACTGCCGCTGGGTGCGCCGCACCTGACGGCGCGCGGACTCCGGCAGGTTCTCCAGGTCGCGATCCTGGATCCGGATGAGTTCGGGCTCGCCGAGGGCGAAGTCGAGGTGGAAGTCCACCAGTCCGCTCAGTGCCTGCTGCGGTGATGCCGCCTGCTCGGCCACGGCCCGGCCGCCGTCGAGCAGCCGCTGACTGATGCCGACCAGCAGCTCGACCAGCAGCGCCTCCTTGTTGGGGAAGTGCCGATACACCGCGGGCCCGCTGATCCCGGCGGCCGCGCCCAGGTCGTCGAGCCGCATTCCCAGGAATCCGCGATCGGCGATGAGCCGCGCCCCCGCCTCCAGCAACTGTTGCCTACGCTGGGCTTTGAGCTGCTCACGACGGGTGAGCGTGACGGTTTCCGCAGTGTTCACCGTGGCTCCCTCTCGCCGGTGCTGGACAACTCAGTTAGTGAAGATTATCTTATTTTCCAGTTATTGGTGACTAACCGAGCGGCCGGATCGGCCGAACGGGGAGGCGGAGCGAATGACGCTGACCGAAGGCACGCGGACCGGGAACCGAGCCGCGCATCTGGCGCTGGTCGACGAGCTGCGGGAGCGGCTGGCCGTCAGCGCGCTGGGCGGACCGGAGCGCGCCCGGGAACGGCACCTGGCGCGCGGCAAGCTGCTGCCGCGCCAGCGGGTGGATCAGCTGCTGGACACCGGCAGCCCGTTCCTGGAGCTGTCGCCGCTGGCGGCCACCGGCATGTACGACGACGAGTCACCCGGCGCGGGCGTCATCGGCGGCATCGGCCGCGTTTCCGGACGCGAATGCGTGATCATCGCCAATGACGCGACGGTCAAGGGCGGCACCTACTACCCGATGACGGTCAAGAAGCACCTGCGCGCCCAGGAGGTGGCGCTGCAGAACAACCTGCCGTGCGTCTACCTGGTCGACTCCGGCGGCGCCTACCTGCCGCGTCAGGACGAGGTGTTCCCCGATCGCGAGCACTTCGGCCGCATCTTCTACAACCAGGCGAACATGAGCGCCAAGGGGATCGCGCAGATCTCCGCGGTGCTCGGCTCCTGCACCGCCGGTGGCGCGTACGTGCCCGCCATGAGCGACGAGACCGTCATCGTGCGCAATCAGGGCACCATCTTCCTGGGCGGCCCGCCGCTGGTGAAGGCCGCCACCGGTGAGGTGGTCACCGCCGAGGAGCTGGGCGGCGGCGACCTGCACTCGCGCACCTCGGGTGTCACCGACCACCTGGCCGAAAGCGATCAGGACGCGCTGCGCATCGTGCGCAATATCGTGGCCACCCTCGGCCCGAAGACCCCGACCCCGTGGGATGTCGCGCCGACCGTGGATCCCATTGCGCCGCAGGACGAGCTGTACGACGTGGTCCCGGTGGACCTGCGCACCCCGTACGACGTCCGCGAGGTCATCACCCGCATGGTGGACGGCGGCGAATTCCAGGAGTTCAAGGCCGAATACGGCAAGACGCTGGTCACCGGCTTCGCCCGCATCCACGGCCACCCGGTCGGCATCGTCGCCAACAATGGCGTGCTGTTCAGCGAATCCGCCATGAAGGGCGCGCATTTCATCGAACTGTGCGACAAGCGCAAGATCCCGCTGCTGTTCCTGCAGAACATCACCGGCTTCATGGTCGGGCGCGACTACGAGGCGGGCGGCATCGCCAAGCACGGCGCCAAGATGGTGACCGCGGTGGCGTGCGCCCGCGTGCCCAAGCTGACCGTGGTCATCGGCGGCTCCTACGGCGCGGGCAACTACTCCATGTGCGGGCGCGCGTATTCGCCGCGCTTCCTGTGGATGTGGCCCAATGCCCGCATCTCGGTCATGGGCGGCGAGCAGGCGGCCTCCGTGCTGGCCACCGTGCGCGGTGACCAGTCCGAGGCGGACCTCGAGGCGTTCAAGGCCCCGATCCGGGAGCAATACGAACACCAGGGCAACCCGTACTACTCCACGGCCCGCCTCTGGGACGATGGCGTCATCGACCCCGCCGACACCAGAACCGTTGTCGGCCTGGCCCTCTCGGTCTGCGCGCAGGCCCCGCTCGAGCCCGTCTCCTACGGCGTCTTCCGGATGTGATGACCTTGATGAACACAATGCCGTCCTTTGTCTCCGACAAAGCGCAACCCGTCGCCTTCGACACCGTGCTGGTCGCCAATCGCGGTGAGATCGCGGTGCGGGTCATTCGCACCCTGCGCGCCATGGGAATTCGATCGGTCGCGGTGTACAGCGACGCCGACCTCGACGCCCGCCATGTGCGCGAGGCCGATACCGCGGTCCGCCTCGGCCCGGCCCCCGCGCGCGAGTCCTACCTGAGCATCGACAAGGTGGTCGCGGCCGCCGTGCGCACCGGCGCGCAGGCCGTGCACCCGGGATATGGCTTCCTGTCGGAGAATTCGGCCTTCGCGGCCGCGCTCGAGGCGGCGGGCATCGCCTTCCTGGGCCCGTCCGCCCGCGCCATCGAGGTGATGGGCGACAAGATCACCGCCAAGAACGCGGTGGCCGAATACGGCGTGCCGGTGGTGCCCGGCATCGCCAAGCCCGGCCTCACCGACGCCGAATTGATCCACGCCGCAACGGAGATCGGCTACCCGGTGCTGGTGAAGCCGTCCGCCGGTGGCGGCGGCAAGGGCATGCGCCGGGTCGATGATCCGGCCGACCTGCCCGCTGCCCTGGTCAGCGCCCGCCGCGAGGCTGGCGCGGCCTTCGGCGACGACACCCTGTTCCTGGAGCGCTTCGTCACCCGCCCCCGGCACATCGAGGTGCAGATCCTGGCCGATCAGTTCGGCCACGTGCTGCACCTGGGCGAGCGCGAGTGCAGCCTGCAGCGCCGCCACCAGAAGGTGATCGAGGAGGCGCCCTCGCCGCTGCTGGATCCGCAGACCCGGGCCCGGATCGGCGCGGCCGCCTGCAATACCGCGCGCAGTGTCGACTATGTCGGCGCGGGCACGGTCGAGTTCATCGTCTCCGCCGACCAGCCGGACGAGTTCTTCTTCATGGAGATGAACACCCGCCTGCAGGTCGAGCACCCGGTCACCGAGCTGGTCACCGGCATCGACCTGGTGGAATGCCAGGTGCGCATCGCGGCCGGGCAGAAGCTGGCGGCCGCACAGGACGACATCCGCCTCACCGGCCACGCCATCGAGGCTCGCGTCTACGCCGAGGATCCGGGCCGCGACTTCCTGCCCACCGGCGGCACCGTGCTCGCGCTGTCGGAGCCGGAAGGCCCCGGCGTGCGGGTGGATTCGGGCCTGCGCGCCGGCACCGTGGTCGGCAGCGACTACGACCCGATGCTGTCCAAGGTCATCGCCCACGCCGCCGACCGCACCGCCGCCATCGCCAAACTCGATGCGGCCCTGCGGGACACGCAGATCCTCGGCGTGCGCACCAATACCGATTTCGCGCGCTTCCTGCTCGCCGACCCGGATGTCCTCGCGGGACAGCTGGATACCGGTCTGCTGGACCGTCGTGCGGTGGACTTCACGCCCGAACCGGTCAGCGACGCGCAGTTCATCGCCGCCGCGGCCGAACTCTGGTTGCGCCGCTGGCCGGCCGCCCCGGTCGATCCGTGGCAACAGCCCACCGGCTGGCGGGTCGGCGCGCACGCACCCGTCGGCATCCGCCTCATCGGCGGCGACCGCACCGCACACGTGTACCTCTTCGGGACCCCGGAGCAGGCGACGGCATGGGTCGAGGGCGGCGAAAAGCACGTCCTGACAGTGGAATCCGACGGTGACGCGCTGATGCTGGCCCTCGACGGCCTGCGCACCCGCTTCCGCGTCGCCACCGGGTCCGGTCAGATCTGGGTCGCGGACCGCACCGGCACCGCGCTGCTGCGCGAGGTCGCCGAGGCCGATGTCCGCGGCGGTGACGCCCACGTCGGCGACGCCGAGATCCAGAGCCCCATGCCGGGTTCGGTCATCGCCACCCCCGCCGCGGACGGCGAGCTCGTCGCCGCGGGCACGCCCATCGTGGTCGTGGAGGCCATGAAGATGGAACACACCCTCACCGCACCCGTTGCCGGCCGCGTCGAACTGCTGGTCGAGCCCGGCGCGCAGGTGAAACTCGAACAGCCGCTGGCTCGCATCATCGCCGAGGAGAAGACCCAGTCATGACCGATTTCCTGTCCACCGGAACCCTGCCGGACGAGTACCGCGAACTCGCCCTCACCGTCCGCGATTTCGCCAACCAGGTGGTGGCTCCGGTCGCCGCGAAGCACGACGCCGAGCACAGCTTCCCCTACGAGGTGGTCTCGGGCATGGCCGATATGGGCCTGTTCGGCCTGCCGTTCCCCGAGGAGTTCGGCGGCATGGGCGGCGACTACTTCGCGCTGTGCCTGGCCCTCGAGGAGCTCGGCAAGGTCGACCAGAGCGTGGCCATCACCCTGGAGGCCGGTGTCTCCCTGGGCGCCATGCCGATCTACCGCTTCGGCAACGACAAGCAGAAGGCGGAGTGGCTGCCACTGCTGGCCAGCGGGCGCGCGCTGGGTGCGTTCGGCCTCACCGAGCCCGGCGCGGGCAGTGACGCGGGCGGCACCCGCACCACCGCGCGGCTGGACGGCGACACCTGGATCATCAACGGCTCCAAGCAGTTCATCACCAACTCGGGCACCGACATCACCCGGCTGGTGACGGTCACCGCGGTTACCGGGGGAGTGGACGGCAAGAAGGAGATCTCGACGATCATCGTGCCGACCGACACTCCCGGCTTCACCGCCGAACCCGCCTACAACAAGGTCGGCTGGAACGCCTCCGACACCCACCCGCTCAGCTTCGACGACGTCCGGGTGCCGGCCGAGAACCTGCTCGGCGAGCGCGGCCGCGGCTACGCCAACTTCCTGCGCATCCTCGACGAGGGCCGGATCGCCATCGCGGCGCTGTCGGTCGGCGCGGCGCAGGGCTGCGTGGACGAGAGCGTGCGCTACGCCAAGGAGCGCGAGGCCTTCGGTCGAGCCATCGGCAGCAACCAGGCCATCGCCTTCAAGATCGCCCGCATGGAGGCGCGCGCCCACATGGCCCGCACCGCCTACTACGACGCGGCCGCGCTCATGCTGTCCGGCAAGCCTTTCAAGAAGCAGGCCGCCATCGCCAAGCTGGTCGCCAGCGAGGCCGCCATGGACAATGCCCGCGACGCCACGCAGATCTTCGGCGGCTACGGCTTCATGAACGAATATGCTGTCGCCCGGCACTATCGCGACAGCAAGATCCTGGAAATCGGTGAGGGCACCACGGAGGTGCAGTTGATGCTGATCGGTCGGGAGCTCGGCCTGTGAGCGAGCGAAGCGAGCGACAAACGGGCACCGTCGAGGTGAAGCGGGTCGTCCAGCGCGGCTTGTGGTTCGACGAGTTCGAGATCGGCGTGGTGTACGAGCACCGGCCCGGCCGCACCATCACCGAGGCCGACAATGTGCTCTTCACGACGCTGACCATGAACACCCAGGCCCTGCACCTGGACGCGGCGTTCTCCGACGCGCTGCCGCCGTTCCACCAGCGGCTGGTGAACTCCATGTTCACGCTGTCCACGCTGGTGGGCCTGTCGGTGGCGCAGCTGACCCAGGGCACCATCGTGGCCAACCTCGGCTTCTCCGAGATCGCCTTCCCCAAGCCGCTCTTCCACGGCGACACCCTGTACGCGGAGACCGTGGTGACCGACCTGCGGGAATCCAAGAGCCGCCCGGGCGAGGGCATCGTGACCTTCGCGCACACCGGGCGTAATCAGCACGGCGACATCGTCGCCATCGCCACCCGCAAGACCTTGGTGAGACGGAGCCCGATATCCAGCCCGCTGGAGGAACCGGCATGAGTTGGGAAATGCCCGGCCCCGCTTGGCTTTTCTGCCCCGCGGACCGGCCCGAGCGCTACGGCAAGGCCCTCGCCGCGGCCGACGTGGTCATCCTCGACCTCGAGGACGGCGTCGCCGAGGCGGACAAGGCGGCGGCCCGCGAGGCGCTCATCGCCACCCCGCTGGACCCCGAACGCACCGTCGTCCGCGTCAATGCCGCGGGCACCTTCGAGCACATGCTCGACCTGGACGCCCTGGTGCGCACCGAGTACCGGCGCATCATGCTGCCCAAATGCGAATCGGCCGAACAGGTCACGCGGCTGACCGACTACGAGGTGATCGCGCTCATCGAATCCCCGCTGGGCGCGCTCGCGGTCGGTCGGGCGGTCATGGTGCGCAATGCCATCGGCGTCATGTGGGGCGCGGAGGACCTGGTCGCCGCGCTCGGCGGCAACTCCAGCCGGCACGCCGACGGCGGCTACCGGGATGTGGCGCGGCACGTGCGCTCCCAATCCCTGCTGGCCGCCAAGGCATACGGCAAGTTCGCACTGGACTCGGTGTACCTGGACATTCCGGATCTGACCGGGCTGGCGGCCGAATCGGAGGACGCGGTCGCCATCGGCTTCGACGCCAAGGTGGCCATCCACCCCAGCCAGGTGCCGGTCATCCGGACCGCCTACGCGCCGACGCCCGGCGAAGTCGACTGGGCGCGCAGACTATTGGCCGAAGCGCCGAACCATCGGGGTGTCTTCACCTTCGAGGGGCGCATGGTGGACATGCCGGTCATCCGGCATGCCGAGCGAATCGTGCAGCGGGCCGCCACGGCCGGCAGCGCGGGATTCGCGTCGTAGGAGGTATTGCGGTGGAACCACAGTGGGTGCCGAGCGATCAGGACATCGCCGAGGCACAGGTGACGAGCTTCGCGCTGTTCGTCGAGAAGCGCACCGGGCTGTCCCTGCCGGACTATCGAGCCCTGTGGCAGTGGTCGGTGGACGACCTGCCCGGCTTCTGGGGCGCGATCTGGGACTACTTCGATCTGGGCGAGCGGTCCGACGAGGTGCTCGCGACCACGGAAATGCCCGGCGCACAGTGGTTCCCGGGTACCACGCTGAACTACGTCCAGCAGGTGATGCGGCAGGTCCGCGACGACCGGCCCGCCATCCTGTCCGTCGACGAGACCGGCGAGATCACCGAGATCTCCTGGGCCGCACTGATCGCCACCGTCGCCGCGTTCGCCCGCACCCTGCGCGCGCTGGGCGTCGGACCCGGTGACCGGGTCGCCGGGTACCTGCCGAACATCCCCGAGGCCGTCATCGCCTTCCTGGCCACCGCCAGCATCGGGGCCGTCTGGAGCGCCTGCGGCCAGGACTATTCCGCCCAGGCCGCACTCGACCGGCTCGGGCAGCTGGAGCCCAAGGTGCTGGTCACCGCCGACGGCTACCGGTTCGGCGGCAAGGCGCACGACAAGACCGCCGATATCGCCGCCCTGCGCGCCGGGCTGCCCTCGCTGGCGGCGACCGTGCTGGTGCCGCGCCTCGGCCTCGAGGTGCCCGACACCCTGGCCTGGGAGAGCGTCGATCCCGGTGACCAGTTCGTCGAGCTCGCCATCGAGGAGCTGGATTTCGCGCACCCGCTATGGGTGCTGTACTCCTCCGGCACCACCGGCAAGCCCAAGGGCATCGTGCACGGGCACGGCGGCGTACTGCTCGAACACCTCAAAGCCGTTGCTGTGCAATCGGATATCGGTCCGGACGACACGTTCTTCTGGTACACCAGCCCGAGCTGGATGATGTGGAACTTCCAGGTCGCCGGACTGCTGGTGGGCGCGACCATCGTCTGCTACGACGGCAGCCCCGCCGCGCCGACACCGGATGCGCTGTGGCAGTTGGCCTCCCGCACCGGCGCGACCGTCCTCGGCACCAGCCCCGGCTATGTCCTGGCCTGCGCCAAGGCCGGATCCGTGCCGCAGAGCGACCACGACCTGTCCGCCCTCCGGCTGGTCGGCATCACCGGCTCCTCGCTGCCCCCGTCGTCCTCACTGTGGCTGCGCGACAATGTCGGCGAGCGGGTGCCGGTGGCCTCGATCAGCGGTGGCACCGATGTGGTGTCGGCCTTCATCGGCGGCGTCCGCACCGTGCCCGTCTGGCCCGGCGAGCTGTCCGCCCCGTATCTCGGTGTGGCCCTGGACGCCTGGGACGAGCAGGGCAATCCGGTGCGCGACGAGGTCGGCGAACTGGTCATCACCAAGCCCATGCCGTCCATGCCGGTGTCCTTCTGGAACGATCCCGACGGCTCCCGCTATCGCGACGCGTATTTCGAGATGTTCCCCGGCGTGTGGCGGCACGGCGACTGGATCACCATTACCGAGCACGGCAGCATCGTGGTGCACGGCCGCTCCGATTCCACCCTGAACCGGCAGGGTATCCGGATGGGCAGCGCCGACATCTATCAGGCGGTGGAACGCATTCCGGAAATCGCCGAGGCACTGGTCATCGGCGCCGAACAACCGGACGGCGGCTACTGGATGCCGTTGTTCGTGGTGCTGACCCCCGGGACCGAATTGACCGACGAGCTGCGATCCCGCATCAATGCGACCATTCGCGCCGAAGTGTCCCCGCGACACGTGCCGGACGAAATCATCGCGGCCCCCGGCATTCCGCACACCCGCACCGGCAAGAAACTGGAAGTCCCGATCAAGAAACTGTTCCAGGGTGCCGAGGTGTCCACGGTGGTGGCCCCCACGGCCGTCGACGTCCCCGAACTCCTGGACTGGTACGCCGCGCGCAAGCCGCAGTGAGGCGGGTCAGTGTGCACCGGGGAGACGACGACGCCCGGTGCACACTTCCGACGCCAAATCCTCATAGCCGACCGCCAATTCGGCCAGGTGCTCCCAGGCAATGGTGAGTTCCCGTCCGGATTCGCGCGCCAGCGCCGCATAGGCGGTGGCGGTGAATCGGGCCAGCCGATCGATGACCGCGCCCAGGGTTTCGGTGTGCACCCGGGCCGCGCCGTGCGACGGCGGTAATTGCGCGGTCACCCAGCAGTCGATCTCATGCACCAAATCCGTTCGGATGGTGTCGAGTTCGATCTGCAGGGCCGGTTCGGCACTGAGCAGGCGCTCGTGCAGCGCGGTCAGGTCGTGCGCCGCGCGTAGTAGTGGATGACCGGGCTGACCAGAACCTCGACAAGCCTGAAGGACCTGGTTCTTGGATGGCAGTGTGTCCCTCATCGCGACTCCTATAACGCGACCTGCGAATTCCCAGCACGTTAGTCAGCGCAGATGACAAGGACATGTCTGCCGGTTCAACAGCCCACTTCCATTCCGCTATTGGAACCTCGCCGTACCCGATGGACAAACGGTGAGATCACGCCCGTACCAATGGGGAGCTCAGGCCGTAGCGCCGCCATCGATGACCAGATCGTGCCCGATGACGAAAGCGGATTCCGGGGAGGCCAGCCACACCACGGCCGCCGCGATCTCCGCCGGATCCCCGACCCGGCCCAGCGGAATTGCCGACGCCATCCGCGCATCGCGATCCGCGCGAGTTTCGCCCGGGCGGAAGGACATTCGCGTATCGGTCGCACCCGGGCTGACCGCATTGATGCGAATGCCGTCACCGATATGGTCACGCGCGGCGGTCCGGGTCAGCACGCTGACCGCCGCTTTGGATGCCGCGTAGGCCGCCAGACCCGGACGGCGGCCGTGCGTGCCGATATTCGAGGCCATATTCACGATGACGCCGCCGCCATTGCCGCGCATATGGGCGATCTCGTGCTTCATGGACAGGAAGACACCGGTCAGGTTGACGTCCAGCACCCGGTGCCAGTCGGCATCTTCCAGATCGCCGACCGGGGCGGGCATGCCCAGGATTCCGGCATTGTTGAAGGCCACGTGCAGGCCGCCGTGCCGGCGCACGACCTCCTCGATCATGGCCGCCACCTGGTGGCCGTCGGTGACGTCGGCGACCACCCAGTCCACCGTGCCGCCCGCCGATCGAACCCGTCCGGCCGCGTCGGCCAGCTGCTGCGCATCACGGCCCGCCAGCACCACCGTGGCACCGAGATCGGCGAAGGCCTGGGCGGTCGCGCCCGCGATCGTGCCGGCGCCACCGGTGATCAGCACAGTTTTGTCATCGAATCGGGTGCTCATGACGGTCTGCGGCTCCTTTTGAAGAATGATCGTTCTTGAATGTGGACCGTGAGGAAAGCTGTGGATGAATGCGAAACCTGTTCAGCCGAGCACGGATACGACTACGCGGGCCGCATCGCGCAGGCGTGCAGCCGAATCCGGCGTGCGCTCGATGACGCGGACTCCTTGAAAGAAGACGAGAAGGAATCGGGCGAGTGCGTGCGGGTCCGCGTCCGCGGCCAGTTCGCCCTGTGCGCGGGCGCGCAGCAGGGCGGAAGTCAATGTCGTTTCGAGGTGCGCCCAGCTGGACTCCACGAGCCGTGCCACCGCCTCGTCGCAGTGTGCCAACTCGACCGCGCTGTTCACGACCATGCAGCCCAGAGATGAATCGGGACTAGATGCTTCGCGTACGAACCGCTGGACGAGTCCGCGCACCGCGGGCAGGACCGGACCCGGCTGCGACAGCTCGTCCATGATCACCGGATCGGTGGTCTCGAGGTAACGCCGGAGCGCCTTCAGGTAGAGGTCGCGCTTGCCGCCGAAGGTCGAGTAGATGCTCGCCCTGGCAATCCCAAGATGCTCAACCAGATCCGACATGGACGTCGCCTCATAGCCACGCTCCCAGAACAATTCGAGAGCGCGGCGGAGCATCATGTCCGGATCGAACTCCTTGGTCCTCGCCATGGCGAGGACCCTACGACTTTCGGGACCAATCGGTCAAATATGATGGGCTCCGCGGATCTTGCCGAAGCAGGCCTGAATATCGGCCACATGCGCCCGGGGAACGTCCATGGCCAGGAAGTGGTTGCCCGTATTGCCCTCGGGCCAGTGCACGATGGTGTTGTCGCGGTCGGCGAGCCGGCGCATGAGCGGCGAGCCCCCGGCGTACACGCCCACCGGGACCAACTTCTGGCCGGACGGCCACGCGAAGCCGTTGTCGCCCAATCCGTTGTACATGGGCCAGGACGAGGTGGCGGCGGTATCGGAGAACCAGTAGACGCTGGCATTGGTCAGCAGCTGGTCGCGGTCCACGGCATCCTCCAGCTGGTCGGCCAGCGGGGAGAACTCGTCGAACTTGTGCACCAGCCACGCGAGCAGGCCGATGGGAGAGTCGGTCCAGGCGTGCGCGAAGGTCTGCGGCGCTTGGCATAGCAGGACATGGTGATTCACGCCGGACTGCCACTTCTGCATGAGATCCCACTCGGCGCGTTCCTCTGCCGTCATGGTCGGGACGTCCGCCTCGGTGGGCAGGCCGATTCCACCGTCGATGTGCACGCCGATCAGGTGGCCGGGGGCGGCGATCGCCATCTCCTGCACCACATACGCACCCAGATCCCCGCCCTGTGCGCCGTAACGGTCGTAACCCAGGCGGGCCATGAGCTCCACCCACATGCGTGCGACGTGCCGCGGCCGCGTGCCCGGTTCGCGCGGCGCCGCCGAGAACCCGAGACCGGGCACCGAGGGAATCACCACATGGAACGCCTGCGCCGACTCCATGCCGTGCGCACGCGGATTCGTCAGCAGCGGAACGGTTTTCGTGAACTCCACGAAGCTGTTCGGCCAGCCGTGGGTGAGGATGAGCGGCAGCGCATCCGGGTCGTCGGAGCGCACGTGCAGGAAGTGCACGTCCAGCCCGTCGATCTCGGTCCGGAACTGCGGGAATTCATTGAGCGCCGCTTCCTGTGCGCGCCAGTCGAATTCGGTGCGCCAATATTCGGCCAGCTCGCGCAGATAGGCCACCGGGACGCCGCGCTCCCAGCCCTGTCCCGGGAGTTGCCGGGTCCAGCGGGCCCGCGCCAGCCGGTCGACGAGGTCATCGAGATCGGACTGCGGGATGGCGATGCGGAACGGGCGGATATCGGTGCTGGTCATCGTGACTCCTGACGTCGGACGAACGATCCGCTGACCACGGTAGGAGCCATATAGGACTAATCTCGTCCTACTTCGAGCGGAGGGTGGCGGGTATGAGCGACACGTCGGCACGACTGCTGCGGCTGCTGTCCCTGCTGCAGACCCCGCGTGAATGGCCCGGCAGCGAACTCGCCGAACGCCTCGGCGTCACCGATCGCACCGTCCGCCGCGACATCGAGCGCCTCCGCGATCTCGGCTACCCCGTCGAGGCCACCATGGGCGCCACCGGCGGCTACCGCCTGGTCGCCGGGGCTGCCATGCCGCCACTGCTGGTCGACGACGAGGAGGCCGTCGCCATCGCCGTCGGACTCCGGACGGCCGCGGGCTCCGCCATCGCCGGCATCGAGGAAGCCTCGGTCCGCGCCCTCGCCAAGATCGAACAGGTCCTGCCCGCCAAACTCCGTCGCCGCGTGCGAGTCCTGGGAGCGGCCACCGTCGCGCCCGGCACAGGCGCGAACCCCGTCGACCCCGAATTGCTCACCGCCTTGGCCGCGGCCGTGACCAACAAGGAGCGAGTGCGTTTCGCCTACGAAGCCGCCGACGGCTCCGAAACCCGTCGCAATACCGAGCCCGCGGGCCTGGTCCCGCACAAACACCGCTGGTACCTGGTCGCTTTCGACCTCGACCGCAATGACTGGCGAGTCTTCCGCGCCGACCGAATCCACCGAGTGCACGCCACCGGTGCCCGTTTCACCCCACGTGACCTTCCCGCCGCCAACCCTGCCGCGTATGTAACCGGCGAGCGAACCGACTGGCGCACACCGACATTGCACTTCCTGGTCGACATCGCCGCTCCCGCCGAAGCCGTCATCGGCCGCCTGGGCGAAGGCCCCGGTGATGTTGTCCCGCGCGGATCGAACGCCTGCGCCCTGGACATGAACCGAGACGATCTCCCCGAATGGGTGGCCCATCGCCTCCTGGAGTTGGGCGCCGACATCAAGGTGCACAGCCCCGCCCAGCTGACAGACGCCATTCGAACCATCCGCGATCGTGCCGCCCGCGCCATAGATGGCAAAAGCTGAAGAACCAAGACCCAAAGAACGAAGACTCAAAGAACGAAAAGACAAAGAACCAAAGGATCAAAGGACAAAAGATGAGGTGCCTGAAGATCTTCGGACAGTGCCCCCAAAGTAGAATTTGGGGAACTGAACGGAGTTGTTTGTGGCACAGAAGAAGTCGCCGAAGTCGCGGCAGTTCAGTCCCGAGTTTCGAGAGACTGCGGCCCGGGAAGTGGTGGAGAAGTCGCGGGCGGTCGCGGATGTCGCCCGCGATTGCGGGGTGACCGATCAGACGATCCGTCACCGGTGCTTCTTCGCGAAGAAGGCCACCGATTTTCCCAAGAAGCGGTTCTCCTCCTCCAACTCCCGCACCCGCCGCTCCAGCTCTGTTTCGAACATTCCGACGGCACTTACGGCTATCGGCGCATCCACGCCCAACTGACCCGGTGGGGCGCGGTCGTGGACCCGGACACGGTCCGCGCGATCATGCGGGAGCTGGGCTTGGTGGCGTGCCAGCCACGCCCGTTCCGGCCGGTCACCACCCTCGCCGGCGATGCCGCCGAGCTGCCGGACCTGGTGCGCCGCGACTTCACCGCCGATGCTCCGGGGACGAAATTGGTCGGCGATATCACCTATATCCGCACCTGGGAGGGATGGTTGTACCTGGCGACCGTGCTCGACTGCTTCTCGAAGAAGGTCGTCGGCTACGCGATGGCCGAGCACATGCGCAC
Source organism: Nocardia sp. NPDC101769 (assembly GCF_044766925.1). Taxonomy (NCBI): domain Bacteria; kingdom Bacillati; phylum Actinomycetota; class Actinomycetes; order Mycobacteriales; family Nocardiaceae; genus Nocardia; species Nocardia sp. NPDC101769. The sequence goes on from NZ_JBIWMX010000017.1 coordinate 188,835, forward strand.
GGAATTGGTGTCCGATGCGCTGCGCATGGCCGCACGCAATGTTCCGTTCCGGCGCGAGGTGACGATATTCCACAGCGACCGCGGATCGCAGTACCAATGCCGCTTAGTTAAGCTGTCTGAGGCAGCTTGATCGTGACGTGTGGTTCGTAGTGGTGCTGACGATGCTTTGGTTTCTTGGTTGGGTAGTTG